>CAZULX010000595.1:0-3845 GCA_964621335.1 uncultured Streptomycetaceae bacterium | reverse complement strand
GAAGGGCAATCCCCAGAACCTATTGCGCCCTTCCGATCTCATGCGCGTCCTGGTGCCTTGGCGTGCGTTCGGCGACCTTGACATTGCGAGGCGCCTGATCGGCGAGCAGGAAGCCCAGTTGATTCTGGAGGTGGAAGCAATGCGCGAAGAACGTCTAGCCGATATCGAAGACGCCTATGGTCCGGTGCTCGCCCCTTTGGCAGCGCTGATCGCCGAACAGGCGATGCTCGATGGACTCGACCTAACAGTAAAAACAGTCGATGAGGCAAGCACACAGGAACACCCGTACTTTCACCCCCTCGCACCCACGTCGGCGATCTCACAAGCAACGAAATGCGCGATTCCGCTCTGCTCCTGCGCCGTATAGGTCGCAGTGTAGGTCAGCAGAATCGCGCGTTTTTCGCCATAGAGAAAACCGGCCCTTGCATCATCGGGGTGTGCGAGCCGTGCGACTGCGCGGGCGCTTCGGATTTCAAACGCAGCCGATTATAAACGGCGGCGTTTTCGTGGACGGGAGACGCGGTGTGAGCGCGGCGAGCGCCGAGTGCCCCGTTCGAACTCGACGCGAAAGACCTACACCGCCTTGCGAATCAGCGTAAAGTGGTGTGACCGCGCCGCGGGCATCGAGCGACAGGAGGGCCACGTGCAAGTGACGATCGCAAAACCCATCAAGACCGCAGGACGAGTCGTCCTCG
Organism: uncultured Streptomycetaceae bacterium; assembly: GCA_964621335.1. Taxonomy (GTDB): domain Bacteria; phylum Pseudomonadota; class Gammaproteobacteria; order Burkholderiales; family SG8-41; genus JAQGMV01. Next base: position 3,150 of record CAZULX010000595.1, on the reverse strand, counting down.
GGCCCCGGCTGGTCGGTCAGCAGTACGCCCGCATCGTTTCGGTTGCGGACGGATCGGGGCGGATCGAAGTCTTCGACAAGGCGGCGGGACTGTGGTGCGCCGCGCTCGAGTCGTGCGGCTTCTGCGAGCTGTGGAGCGCCGCCGCGCTGCCGCTCACGTTTTCGACGCGGACCCCGGTCGACATCCTGTCGGACTGAAGAGCGGGTTCTACGGCGCGACTAGCGGGGACGGTAAGCGGGTCGCGGCGACGACGTGACCGGACGCTCGTCCTTGTGACGGAACGAGATACGCCCTTTGGTGAGGTCGTACGGGGACATCTCGAGCGTGACGCGATCGCCGGCGAGGATGCGGATACGGTGCTTGCGCATCTTGCCCGAGGCGTACGCGGTGATCTGGTGACCGTTGGTGAGCTGCACGCGGAATATCGTATTCGGCAGCACCTCGTTCACGACCCCTTCGAATTCGACCATCTCTTCTTTCGCCATACATCCTCCTGCGAGTGATCGCGCGAAGGTTGCATGGCGATCTGCTGATAAACAGAAAGCCGGGCGCGCCCGGCTTCGTGGGTGCCGCACCTTATACCTCCGGCGGCGATGCGTCAACACCATTCTCGTGGCGCGGCGCGTACCCTACGCGTGAGCACGGCCAGCCGCGAGTGAGAGAATTCACGTTCATGTCGACTGCTCCCGCCTCCTGCATTGCCGCGCTCGCGCTTGCCGCAGTGCTCTCGGCGTGCACGCCACAGGCCGCGCTTATCGCCTCACTCGTGCCGCAGGGCACTGTGAGCGTGCTCCTGGGCAATCTCGAGCAGCTCGACGACACGAATCGCAAGCGCGTGGTCGAGCTCGAGCGCGGGGGGAGGTGGGACGAGCTCGCGAGCTTCGCCGAAAGCGAGCTGCGCAAAAACCGGTCGAACGCCGACTGGTGGTTGATCGCAGGCTATGCGCGCTCGCAGCTCTCGCAGCACGCTCGCGCGGCCGACGCTTATTCGCAGGTCGTTAGGCTCGAGCCCGATAACCCGGCGGGCTGGCATCTCCTCGCGCAATCGCATCGTGCCGCAGGAGAGCCGCGGCGCGCCGTGAACGCGCTCGAGAGCGCGCGTCTCGCGCTGCGCGATTCGCCGCTCACGTCTTATCTGCTCGGTGAAAGCTACAGCGATCTGCGCCGCTACCAAGAGGCCGCGGCTGCGTATCGGGAGGCGCTGAAGATCGAGCAACGCTTCCCCGCGGCTTGGTACGCGCTCGCGATGAGCTACACGCGGCTCAACCGGACGGACGAAGCGCGAGACGCGCAAAGCCGCCTGGCGAAGCTCGACCCCCAGCTCGCGGGGCGGCTTCGCGAGGCGATGGCGGCCGAGACCGCGCGCGTGAAGTAACGCGTCAGCTCTTTTCGGCTTCGGCCCGAAGCGCGCGGCTTTTCAGCGCCGGCGTGAGATGCGGCTCGAGGAGGCGCAACATTTCGGCGAACACCTTTGGGCTTCCGCCCACGATATAACCGCTGTCCATATAGCTTTCGTTGCCTTCGAGGTCGCCGACCAGCCCGCCGGCCTCGGTGATGAGGAGCGATCCGGCGGCCATGTCCCAGCGCGCGAGGCCCATTTCCCAGAAACCGTCGAGGCGGCCCGCGGCGACGTACGCTAAGTCGAGCGCGGCGGAGCCGGCGCGGCGCACGCCCGCGGTGCCTTTCATCATGTCGCGCAGCATTGCCAGGTAGGCGTCGAGGTGCACGAGCTCCTTGAAAGGAAAGCCGGTGCCGATAAGACTCGATTTGAGCTGCGCCTTCTTGCTCACGCGGATGCGCGCGTCGTTCAGGTACGCGCCGCGGCCGCGGCTGGCGGTAAACAGATCGTTCTTGCCGGGATCGTAGATGACCGCCTGCGTGACGACGCCGCGATGCTCGAGCCCGATCGACACGCAATACTGCGGAAAGCCGTGCAGGAAATTGGTCGTGCCGTCGAGCGGGTCTATGACCCAGCGGTACTCGGACGCGCCGGAGGCGCCGCTTTCCTCTGCTAGAATCGCGTGCGCCGGATACGCCTCGTGCAGCGTCGAGATGATCGCGCGCTCCGCCTCCCGGTCGACTTCCGACACGAAATCGTTCGCAGCCTTTTCCCGCACCGCGACGATGTCGAGGTTGCGCGTGGCGCGATTGATGATGCTGCCGGCGCGGCGTGCGGCTTTGACCGCGATGTTGAGCATGGGATGCATGACGGGAAAGACCGACTGGAAGGCGCGTCATTCTACCGCATGGCCGTAACCGACCCGCTCGAGAATATTCGCGTCGTCCTGTGCGAGACGAGCCATCCGGGCAACATCGGGGCGGCCGCACGCGCGATGAAGACGATGGGGCTCACCGAGCTACACCTCGTCGCGCCTCAGCGCTTCCCGGATCCGCAGGCGCAGCGGCGCGCGGCGCGCGCGGCCGACGTCCTGGAAAAAGCCGGCGTGCACGCGACGCTGGAAGAGGCGCTGCGCGGCGTCGCCTTCGCGGTCGCGTGCTCGGCGCGCACGCGCGAGATGGCGGTGCCGGCGGCGACTGCGCGCGCCGCTGCGGCACGCGCGATCGAGGTCGCGCGCTCCCAAGCGGTCGCGCTCGTCTTCGGCAACGAGGCGTACGGGCTCACGACCGAGCAGGTGAACAAGTGCGGATTGCTCGCGGCGATCCCCGCCGATCCCGAATACTCGTCGCTCAACCTCGGCGCCGCGGTGCAGGTTTTTGCGTACGAGCTCCGGATGGCCTCCGAAACGCCCCCGGCGCCCGCGCCCGAGCGCGATCTCGCGTCGCACGAAGAAGTCGAAGGTTTCTACGGGCATCTCGAAACGGCGCTCGCCGCAACCGGGTTCTTCGATCCCGAGCATCCCAAGAAGCTCATGCCCCGCGTGCGGCGCCTTTTCGCCCGCGCCGGCCTTGAGCGCGACGAAGTGAACATCCTGCGCGGCATCCTGAAAGCTTTGGCTCGCGCGAAGAACCCGCCAGAGCGCCACTGAACTCGCTACGCTCGCGCTCGCCGCGAACGAACAGAGGGAAACCAAGGTTTCCTTCCCTCTCCGGGAGGAGGCGGAAACGAACGGAGGGGAACCCAAGGTTCCCCTCCGTAACCTCCCTTCCTTCGGCAGCGCTGCCGCGCCCCGGCTTTCGGGGGGTGCGATA
>CAZULX010000594.1:0-4844 GCA_964621335.1 uncultured Streptomycetaceae bacterium | reverse complement strand
TCTCGTTGACCGAAGAGAGCTCCTGGGCGCATTCCTCGACCCTGTCCCTCACCTGCTCGCTTCGATTGAGGGCGCTTGCGAGCGGCGCCGCCGGAACTGCCGTGTCCTTTGCGATGTAAACCATGACTTGCCGGTCCTTGTGTGGCTCCGGGGAGGTCGCGACGCGCTCTCGCGCTGACGACGCACCCGCCGTATGCCCACTATAGACGCCCACGGCCCGGCTGTTGGTTCGGTGCCGCGCATAGGGGCTTTTGCCGCTGCGCCCGCCACCGCCGCGGCGCTCGGTACGGAACCGGACCTAGCCGGGTTCGTGCTACCCTAAGGCACGGGTCGCGACTGGCTTGGAGAGTCAACTCGACGGCGAGCGGCGACTGACGGATTTCGTCTCATGCCCTCCAGCGAACGCCCCCTCAACAAGATATTAGCAGCCCTGCCGCCCGAGCTGTACGAACGGCTGGAGCCCAATCTCGAGCTGGTATCGCTCAGGCGCGGCGCATCGGTCTACGAAGCCGGCAGCAAACAGGCTTACGTGTACTTCCCGACCGACTCGATCGTATCGCTCCTCTACGTCATGAAAGACGGCGCCTCCGCGGAAATCGCAGGCGTCGGCAACGAAGGCCTCGTGGGCATCGCGCTCTTCATGGGCGGCGAGACGACACCCAGCCGCGCGGTGGTCCAGTGCGCCGGCCAAGCCTACCGCCTGAGAGCGAAGCTCCTGAAGGGGGAGTTCGAGTTCGGCGGCGCGCTCCAGCATCTCCTGCTGCGCTATACCCAGGCGCTCATCACCCAGATGGCACAGACCGCGGTGTGCAATCGACATCATTCGATCGAGCAGCAGTTGTGCCGCTGGCTGCTGCTCACCGCCGACCGGCTGCCCTCGAACGTGCTCGCGATGACCCAGGAATCGATCGCCAATACGCTCGGCGTGCGCCGCGAGGGCGTCACCGAGGCGGCCGGAAAATTGCAGGAGGCCGGGCTCATTCAGTACAGCCGCGGCCGCATCATCATCGTCGACCGGGCCCAGCTCGAAAAGCGCGTGTGCGAGTGCTACGCGGTCGTCAAGAAGGAATTCGACCGGCTGCTGCCGGACGAGACCGCGATCTGACCACGTGCTATGAGCGCTAGCGTACAGAGTTGCGCTGGCTGGCGCTGTACCGTCACAGTTTGACCGCGATGATTCCTACCACAGCGCGGGCGATCCGCGTATCGCTTGCCACAGCCTGGCGCGATTTCCACGCGCGCCTGCGGGCCGCCGACCTGCCGCGCCCCCCCAACGAGTCGCCGCTGCGCGCGGAGCTGCTGAGTGCCGCACAGATGGAGCGGCACGGCATGCTGCTCGCGCAGACGCACGAGATACGGCACTCGCCCGCTCCGGACAGGCTGCTCAAACGGCTCGCCGAAAACGAGTCGGCCCTCGTCAGCACGTGCAACCTCCTCAACGCCGCGACCGCCGCCAACCGGCGCATCGGGCCGAGCGGGGAGTGGCTGCTCGACAATTTCTACCTGCTCGAAGAGCAGATACGCCTGGCGAAGAGGCATCTGCCCGCGGGCTACAGCAAGCAGCTGCCGCAGCTCCTGAACGGGCTTTCCGCGGGCCGTCCCCGCGTGTACGACATCGCGCTCGCGGCGATCGCTCACGGCGACGGGCGCTTCGACGGCGAGAGCCTGCGCCGCTTCCTCTCGGCCTACCAGACGGTCACGCCGCTCGACCTGGGCGAGTTGTGGGCCATCCCCATCATGCTGCGGCTCGCGCTAATCGAGAACCTGCGGCGCGTCGGCATGGTGATCGCCGCCGGCCGGCTCGACCGCGACCTGGCGGAGTCGTGGGCGGAGCGCATGACGGCCACGGCCGAAAGCGATCCGAACGCGCTGATACTGATCGTTGCGGACATGGCGCGATCCGATCCGCCCGTCGGCGGCCCTTTCGTCGCGGAGCTCGTCCGGCGCCTGCAGGGCCGCACTTCCGCGCTCGCCCTGCCCCTCACCTGGATCGAGCAGCGCCTGTCCGAATCGGGGCTCACGATCGAGCAACTGGTGCAGTCCGAAAACCAGCAACAGGCTGCCGACCAGGTTTCGGTCAGCAACAGCATCGGCAGCCTGCGCCTGCTCGGCGCGCTCGACTGGCGCGAGTTCGTCGAGAGCATGAGCGCAGTCGAGCAGACGCTGCGGGAAGATCCCGGCGGCGTCTACGCACAGCAGGACTTCGCCACCCGCGACCGCTACCGTCACGTCATCGAATCGCTCGCGAAGCGCACCACCGCGTCCGAACGGGAGATCGCCCGCAAGGCGATCGATCTCGCGCGCGCGAGCGTGGCGGACGCCGTAGACGAGCGCGCGAATCATGTCGGTTTCTACATCGTCGATGCCGGCCTCGGAGCCCTCGAGCGCGAGATCGGCGCGCGCGTGGGCGCGATCGAGCGCCTGATGAAGGCGTCGCGCAGGACGCCTCTCGTGCTGTACCTGGGCGCGATCGCGGTGCTGACCGCGGCGTGCGGGGCGCTCTTCGCGGGAGGCGCGCACCTCGCCGGAGCGAGCGGCGCGGCGCTCCTCGCCGTCGGTCTCTTGGCCGCTCTCGCGGGAAGCCAGCTCGCGGTCTCGCTCGTGAACCTCTTCGCGACTTTGCTCACGACGCCGCGGCCGTTGCCGCGAATGGATTTCTCCAGGGGTATTCCCGCCGACTGCCGCGCGCTGGTCGTCGTGCCCACGATGCTGCTGGACGCAGAGAACATCGAAGAGCTGTGCGAGGCGCTCGAAGTACGCTTCCTCGCAAACCGCGACGAGAACCTCTGCTTCGGGCTGCTCACCGACTTCCGCGACGCGCCCGAAGAATCGATGCCCGAAGACGAGGCGCTGCTCTCGCTTGCCGGCGGGCGCATCGAGGCGCTCAACCTCAGATACCCGAGCGCGGGCGGCGGCCCGTTCTTTCTGTTCCATCGGCCGCGCCGCTGGAACGCGCAGGACCGCGTGTGGATGGGTTTCGAGAGGAAGCGCGGCAAGCTCGCCGACCTGAATCTCCTGCTGCGCGGCCGCGAGAAAAGCGCGTTCACGCGCGTCGTCGGCGAGGCGCGGGCGTTGCCCACGATGCGCTACGTCATCACCCTCGACACCGATACGCAACTGCCGCGCGATGCCGCCCGCCAGCTCGTCGAAGCGATGGCGCATCCGTTGAACCGGCCGCACTACGACCCACTGGAGGAGCGGATCACGAAGGGCTACGGCATCCTGCAGCCGCGCGTGGCAGTGAGCCTTCCCGAGCTGAGCGGCTCGCGCTACGCGCGGCTGTGGGGCGGCGAGCCGGGCGTCGATCCTTATACGCGCACCGTCTCCGACGTGTACCAGGACCTCTTCGGGGAAGGCTCGTTCATCGGCAAAGGCATATACGACATCGACGCCTTCGGGCAAGCGCTCGAGGGACGGCTGCCCGAGAACCGCATACTGAGCCACGATCTCCTCGAAGGCAGCTACGCGCGGGCGGGGCTTTTGAGCGACGTGCAGCTGTATGAAAAGTACCCCGCGCGCTACAGCGCGGACGCGGCGCGCCGCCATCGCTGGACTCGCGGGGACTGGCAGATCGCGCGCTGGACGATGCCGACCGTTCCGCATCCGGCCAAACGCTCGCAGCGCAACGCGCTCACCGCGCTCTCCCGCTGGAAAATACTGGACAACCTGCGGCGCAGCGTGACGCCGGTCGCGCTGACCGCGCTGCTGTGGCCGTGCTTGATGCTCATGTCCACGCCGTGGCTCTGGACGCTGGTCGTGATCGCGTTCGTGCTCGTCGCACCGGCCACGTCGTCGCTCATCGAGCTCATCCGCAAACCGGACGACGTCACGCCGCGCCAGCACCTCGAGGCCACCGCGCGCTCCGCCGCACGCAACGCCGCGCAGACGCTCTTCACTCTCGCCTGCCTGCCGTACGAGGCTTATTACAGTCTCGATGCGATCGCGCGCTCCGCGAGGCGCATGCTCGTCAAGCGGCACCTGCTCGAGTGGACCACCGCGAGCGAAACAAACAACGCCGGCAGCAGCGGTCCGCTGGCGTCCTACCTGCGCATGTGGAGTGCGCCGGTCACGGCCATCGCGGCCGCGGCAACCCTCGCGTCGGTGCGCCCCGAGGCGCTCCTCGTTGCAGCGCCCATACTGCTCCTGTGGCTCGCCGCGCCGGGGCTGGCGTGGTGGGTGAGCCGCCCGCCGCAGCGCCGCGAAGCGCGCCTCGACGCCGGCGATCTCGTTTTCCTGCGCAAGAGCTCGCGCAGGACGTGGGCTTTCTTCGACGATTTCGTGGTCGAGGCCGAGAACCATCTCCCGCCGGATAACTTCCAGGAGCATCCGGCGCAGGTCGTCGCGCATCGCACCTCGCCGACGAACATGGGCATGAGCCTGCTCGCAAGCGTCGCCGCATACGATTTCGGATACCTGCCGTGCGGACGGCTCCTCGAGCGCACCACGCTCGCCTTCGAAACCATGCGGCGTCTCGACCGTTACCACGGGCATTTCTACAACTGGTACGACACGCAGACGCTCGCCCCCCTCGCGCCGCTTTACGTGTCCTCGGTCGACAGCGGCAACCTGTCGGGTTACCTAATGGTGCTGCGGGCCGGGCTGCTCGCGCTCCCCGACGAGGCGATACTGCATCCCCGGGCGTACGCGGGCCTGAGCGACACGCTGAGGCTTCTCCTCGACGATCCCTCGGGACTCAGCGCGGCCCGGGTGTCGCGCATCGAGAACCACGTCGAGTCGCTGGACGGGACCGATGCGACGGCGCTCTGCGCGGCGCGCGGCGACTTCGAGGGACTCGAGCGATCGCTCGTCGAGATGGCGGGCAGTCTCGAGCTCGCCGCAAGCAC
>CAZULX010000593.1:0-3304 GCA_964621335.1 uncultured Streptomycetaceae bacterium | reverse complement strand
CCTGAAGCTCGGCCAGCCGGCCGTGGCTGTTAAACCAGCGCTTGCCGTCCTTCTCGTCGATGCGCGTCCCGTAACGATCGGGACTGCTCGCGATCGCGTCGATGACGGTCGAGGGAATGACGTGGTTGTGCAGGTCGATGTTCATCGTCGGAGTCTTCGAACGGGCCGCGTCATTGTAATCGACGAGGACCCTCGCTCGCGCTACTGCTTCGGGCCCAATGCGTCGTCCCGCAGGGGGACGATTCGAAAAGCGGGAGGAAGCCGCCGATGTCGAAAAGCTGGTGGACCTTGCTCGAAAGTCCGCAAAGAACGAAACGGCTCGCACCTTCTTGCGCGCGCCTGGCGGCGATCACCAGAACGCGGAAGCCCGCGTTGCTGATGTAGTCGAGCAGTCGCAGGTCGAGCACCAGATGCGTGCCGTCCGCCACGAACGCCGCCGTGAGACGCTCGCCGAGCTCCTCCGCCGTCGCGAGGTCGATGCGCCCTTTCACTGCCAGGATCGTGACCGCGCCGGCAGTCTCTTCGCTGAGCTCGAGCATCGTCCCCGCTCCGTATACGTGCGGCCTGCCTTACTTTATCGCGAGCGGATTGACCGGCGAGCCGACACCGCCCGTGATCGGCAGCGCCGGCGCGACGAACATGAACTCGTAGACCTTGTCTTGCGCGCAGTCGTCGGCGAGGTCCTTGAGATAGAAAATTTCGCCCACCGTGAGCCCCATGATGGGAATCGCGATCCAGTGCCACGGCTGAGTCGTGTCTTCGGTTTCGTTGGGGCGCACTTCGGCGCCCCAGGTGTCGGTCGCGACGCCCGCGATCTCGCGCTTGTGAAACCACTCGACGGTGTCGAAAGCGAAGCCCGGGGCGTCTCCGCCGGGATAACCGTCCCAGCTCTTGCTCGCGAAGCAGCGCTCGATGTGCCCGGTGTGCACGAGCACGTAATCGCCGCGGCGCGCTTCGACGCCGAGCTTCTTCTCGGTGTACTCGAGGATCTCGGTCGTGATCGCGAAACCGTCGGCGAGCCACTTCTTGCCCATCGCCTTGGCGACGTCGAGCAGCACGCCGCGCCCGACCATCTTCTCGCGCGTCTTCTCGATTCCGGCCTTCTGCGCGCCCGCGCTCGTCACGTTGCGGCAGTCGTAGCCGTTCCACATGTAATCTTCGTAGAGGATATGGCCGAGGCCGTCCCACTGCGTTCCGCTCTGCAGCCCCATGATGACGATGTCGTCGGTGCCGCGAATCTTGCGGTGGTCGAGGATGCCGGAGTAGGCAACGGTGCCGGTGCGCGTCATCACGTGGATGGGGTTGAAGCGGCCGAGCGCCGGATAGTTCGTCTTGCCGCTCTGGGGGCCGTGCTGGTCGTAGTTGAGCGCGAGCGAGATCACTTTCCCTTTCTTCACGAGCTGCGCGGCGGCGACGATGTCCTCGGGGCTCGTGAAGTTGAGCGTGCCGATCTCGTCGTCCTTGCCCCAGCGCCCCCAGTTCTTGTAGCGCGCCGCGGCCTTCTGCACGTCTTTTCTCGTGAGTTTGCGGTTCTTCGCCTCGCGCGTGTCGTAGACCCGCGGGACATTCAGCGCGCCTTTTGCCGCCTTCGATTTCGCCGCGGGAGATTTTTTTGGGCCATGGGGACTCGTCCTTTGGTTTTTATGAGGAGGAGAGAGCCCGTCGAGTCTAGCCAAGCAGCGCGGGCGAGGTCAACGAGGCGCGTTGACAGTCACGGGGGCTTCACTATAGAAGAAGCGATCACATGACAAGAGCACCCGATGATCTACGCCGAGCCCGGATTGTTTCTGCGGTACGAGCCGCTCGCAGCGCCCGTACCCCTCCTCGTCGACGTCTCGAGGAGCGGCCGCGAGTATCCGAAGGAATATCGCTCGCCGCTGCCGTTCACCACCGTGCACGACAACGTCTCGATGTATGTCGAGGACTTGTGGGCGGGCGCACCGGCACTCGGTGCGACGCTCCTCTACTGCACGTTCCCGAATACGTGGGTAGACGTGAACCGGAACGTGCTCGACATGGACCCGGCGATCGTCGACGGCGAGTGGCCGGTGAAGCTCGAGCCCACCGCGCGCACGCTCGAAGGATTGGGGCTCATCAAGACCAAAGCGCGTTACGGTGAGCCTTTCCAGGAGAGGAAGCTCACCGTCGCCGAAATCGAAGAGCGCCTCGAGCGCTATTACCACCCGTATCACGCCGAGCTCTCGCGCATCGCGGACGATCTCCATGCGCGCTTCGGCCGGCTCACGCAGATTTCGTGTCACTGCATGTCTGCGGTAGGCGCGCCCACGCATCCCGACGCCGGGCAGCCGCGCGCGGATTTCTGCGTGAGCGACCTCAAGGGCAAGACCGCGTCGAAGAAAGCGCTTGCGCTCGTGGTCGACACGCTGCAGAGCTACGGCTACAGCGTGTCGGTCAACACGCCCTACATCGGCAACGAGCTCGTACGCCGCATCGGCGATCCCGCGCGCGGGATCGATTCGATCCAGGTCGAGATCAACAAGAAGCTTTTCATGGACACCAAAACGTTTCGCGCGACCGCAGGGCTTGCGAAGGTGCGCGCCGACCTCGACCGCCTGCTGGGCGTGCTCGCGTCGCAACCCGCCTAGAGGAAATACATCCCGCCGTTCACGAGATAGCACTGGCCGGTGATGAATCCGGCGTCCTCGCTCCCGAGATAAACCATCAGCGAGACCACTTCCTCGGGCTTGCCCAGCCGGCGAATCGGATGCGCCGGCCTCAGGTCTTTGTTCATCTGGAAAGCGTCGCGCTCGACCTCTATCGTGCCGGGCCCGATGCAGTTGGCGGTGATGTTGTGCTCGGCGAACTCGCGCGCGAGCCCGCGGGTGAGGCCGACGATGCCGAGCTTCGCCATCGCCTTGGCGACGCCCATGCCGAGAAACGGCGCGATGCCCGAGAAATTGATGATGCGCCCCCACTTGCGCTCGATCATCACCGGCAGGACCGCGCGGCAGATGTTGCGGGGACCGGTGAGGTTCACTTCTATGTTGCGTATCCACGCCTCGTCGCTCTGCTCGAGGAAACTTCCTTCAGCGCGATAGACCGCGTTGTTCAGCACGACGTCGATCGACCCCAGCTCCTGGCGCGTTAGCTTCACGAAGCGCTGCACCGCCGCGGCATCGGCGACGTCGCACCGCTCGGCCACGACTTTGGCGCCGAGCGCGCGCAACTCGTCCGCGACTTGCTGCAACTCCGCCATTTTGCTGCTCGTGCAGATCGCGAGGTTGGCGCCTTCGCGCGCGTAGGCGAGCGCGGCCAGCCGGCCCATGTTGCGGCTCGCGCCGGT
>CAZULX010000592.1:0-4215 GCA_964621335.1 uncultured Streptomycetaceae bacterium | reverse complement strand
ATCGTCGCCGTTCGTCCACGTGATCGGCTGCCCGGCCGTGGCCTTGACTACCGCGGGCCCGAACGTGAACCCGGTGATGTTGACGTCGTGCAGTCCTGACTTCATCGCCACGGGCCCCGTCGGCATCTTGCCCGCGAGCTGGGCGAGCGAGATCACGAAGTCCTGTTTCTCGTGGGGCTTGTGGCAGACGAAGCACGCCTTGATGTTGGCATTCGCCTTCTCGTTGCGCGTGCCGTCGGCCCGGAACGACGAGTACTGCCAGTCGGCGTTGCGCCATTCCTCCGGGACCGAGGCGCCCCAGCCTTTGCGCTTCTCCATCACGGTGACGCCCCTCAGGTTGTCCTTGATGAAGCGGCCCTGGGCATCCTTTTGCGGCGCGCCTTTGTCGTCCAGCTTCGCGCCATGGATCGCCATCACGATCACGGTGCCGTCGGGGATCGGCCGGCCTTCGCGCACCGCTTTCACCGCTTCGGCGCTGGTGTAGAGCTCGCGATACTGCTTGCTGTCGTAGCGGTCGACGATGGCGTATCGCGTCCACTTGTCGTAGCCCTGCGGAAACGCGATTTGCTCCGGACCCGCCATGACACTCGCGCCCAGCAAACCGGCGGCGCCGGCGCCCGCGTAACCGATGACTGTGCCTGCCCTGGTGCGTCGCTCCATGGTCCCCTCCCTTTCAGGTGAACTGCGGAATCTCGGCGCTTCTTCGTCGCAACGCGCGCCGGCGCCTTACAGGTCGCGCGCCGGGTAAACACCGGGACCGCGGCGATTGTTCCGGCGCCTCAGAGCGGGATGTCGGGGAGCGCGGCGGAGCGGCTTCCCGGAAGCGGACGGTTGGCTGCGTCGTGGTAGGTGAAAACGACCGAAAGCTTGGTGTTCCGCGTCTGGTTGCGCCCCGCCGCGTGGAAAAGGCGGCTGTGGAAGAAAAGGACGTCTCCGGGCTGGAGCTCGACCGGGAACTGCGTTGCCAGGAGATGGCGGTTCGCCTCGACGTCGGTGCGCAGGAACTGCGCCTCGTCGAAACGGCCGGCGTCGAAATCCATCGCATGGCTGCCCGGGATCACCAGAAGGCAGCCGTTCTCGATCGACTCGCGGCCGAGCGCGAGCCACACCGAGACGAGCTCGGGGCGCTCGAAAGACCAGTAGCGGATGTCGCGGTGCCAGCTCGTCAGGCTGCCGTAGCTCGGGTCCTTGGTCATGATGCAGTTGTGATGCGCCTGCGAGAGCTGGATTGCCGGCCCGAGCAGCGATACGAGGCGCGCGCGGAGCTGCGGCGAAGTCGCCCATTGCGCGAAAACCGCGTCGCGCGCATACGCCTGCAGCAGTCGCCGCACGGTGCGGCCGCCGGGCGCTTCGTGGGTGGCGGGGGCGCCCGGGTACTGCACGTCGGCTTCGTACTCGAGCGGAGGGGTCGCGGCGGCGAGATGCGCGCGGGCGATTTCGAGCATCCGCTCGCGCATCGCCGCGGGCGCGAGCGCGCGGAGGATCGCGTAACCGTCACGATCGAAATCGTCCACCGCCCGCCCGGCCGTCAGTGCGTCACGTAGCCGCCGTCGACGACGACGTTGCCGCCGGTCATGAACGTGGCGGTCGTCGTGGCGAGGAACGTGACCACCTCGGCGATCTCTTCGGGGGTTCCGAGGCGTCCGACGGGCGAGCGCGCGAGCCGCCTTTGCAGGAGGTCGGGCTCGCGCTTCAGGCGCTCTCTGTAGAACTCGGTGAGGATGGGACCCGGGCTCACCGCGTGGACGAGAATGCCTTCGGGACCGAGCTCGTAGGCCATCGAGCGCGTGAGGTGGATGAGGCCGGCCTTGGTGATGCCATAGAGCGCGCTGCCGGGATCGGCGACGAGGCCCAGCTGGCTCGCCATGTGGATGATGCGCCCGCCTTTCACCGCGCGCATGGCGGGCAGCACCGCCTGGCTCAGCAGGAAAGCCGCGCGCAAGTTGACCGCGACGACCGCGTCGAACTCCGCCGCGGTGAATTCGCCGAAAGGATGGCGTATGCGGATGCCGGCGTTGTTCACCAGGACGTCGATGCGGCCGAGAGCGTCCAGCGCCGTTCGCGCGACCCCCTCCGCGCTTTCGGGGCGGGAGAGATCGAAGACGCCGTGCTGCGCCCGTTTCGCGCCGGCGGATTCGCACTCGGCGCACGCGGCCTCGAGCTCCTCCCCGGTGCCTTCCGCAACCAGGTAGAGATCGAGGCCGGCGCGCGCGAGAGCGAGGCCGACCGCGCGGCCGATGCCGCGCGAGGCGCCGGTCACGATGGCGACGCGGTTGGATTGAGACATAAACCACCCCCACTCTGTCCGTTCCCCTGAGGGGACGAAATGCTTTACGTGGCGACTTCCTCGACCGGCTCCGGCTCGGGCTCGGGCTCATAACCCAGGTTCGGCGCGAGCCAGCGCTCGATTTCGGCGACGGGCATGTCCTTGCGCCGCGCGTAATCGGCGATCTGGTCGCGATCGACTTTGCCGACCGCAAAGTAGCGCGAATCGGGGTGCGAGAAATAAAACCCGCTTACCGAGGAGGCGGGAAACATCGCATACGACTCGGTGAGGCGTATGCCGGCTTTCTCGGCGCCCAGCAGCTCGAAAAGCGCCCCTTTCTCGGTGTGGTCCGGGCACGCGGGGTATCCGGGCGCAGGGCGGATGCCGCGATACTTCTCCGCGATCAGGTCCTCGCCCGGCAGTCGCTCGTCCCTGGCATACGCCCAGAACTCCTTGCGCACGCGCGCGTGCAGCATTTCGGTGCACGCTTCGGCAAGCCGGTCAGCGAGGGCCTTCAGCATGAGCGCGTTGTAGTCGTCGTGCTCTTTCTCGAACATCGCGAGGCGCTTCTCGATGCCTATGCCGGCGGTCACGGCGAAAGCGCCGATGTAATCGGGCACGCCCGCGCTTTTCGGCGCGATGAAATCGGCGAGAGCGAGGTTCGGGTTGCCCGTGGGCTTCTCGGTCTGCTGGCGCAGGTTGTGCCACATCATCAGCACTTTCTTCCTCGACTCGTCGGCGTAAATCTCGATGTCTTCGTGATTCACGCGCGCCGCGGGGAAGAGGCCGAACACCGCGCTCGCGGTGAGCCAGCGGCCGTCGATGATCTTTTTCAGCATCGCCTGGCCTTCGGCGAGCACGTTGCGCGCGGACTCGCCGACGATCTCGTCGTTCAGGATCGCCGGATAAGGGCCCGAAAGCTCCCACGTCTGGAAAAAAGGTCCCCAGTCGATGTACTGCGCGATTTCCGCGAGGTCGTAGTTCTTCAGCACCTTGATGCCCAGCATCTCGGGCTTGGGCGGCGCGTATTTCTTCCAGTCGGTCTTGAAACCGTTCTCGCGCGCACGCGAAATCGGGATCAGCGTCGGGCCTTTCTTGCCTTCGTGCTGGGTCTTGATGCGCTCGTAATCGGCCCTGATGTCGGCGATGTAGCCGGTGCGGGCTTCGTCGGAGAGAAGGTTGCTGCACACCGATACGCAGCGCGACGCGTCCGGCACCCACACCACCGGGCCTTTGTAATGCGGCGCGATCTTGACCGCGGTGTGCGTGCGCGAAGTCGTCGCCCCTCCGATGAGGAGCGGCAGCTCGCCGTAACCTTCGCGCTGCATCTCGCGCGCGTTGTGCGCCATCTCTTCGAGCGACGGCGTGGTGAGGCCCGAAAGGCCGATCATGTCGGCTTTCGATTCGCGCGCGACCTCCGAGATCTTCTTCCACGGCACCATCACGCCGAGGTTGATCACTTCGTAGTTATTGCACTGGAGCACGACCGCCACGATGTTCTTGCCGATGTCGTGCACGTCGCCTTTGACCGTCGCGAGCACGATCTTGCCTTTGGGCCGGTGGTCGCCTGCGGCGAGTTTCTCGGCGGCGAGATAAGGCTCGAGGTGGGCGACCGCCTGTTTCATGACGCGCGCGGATTTCACCACCTGCGGCAGAAACATCTTGCCCGAGCCGAAGAGGTCGCCGACGACGTTCATGCCGTCCATGAGCGGGCCTTCGATCACGTGTATGGGCCTGCCGTACTTGACCCGCGCCTCCTCGGTGTCCTCGACGATGTAATCGGCGATGCCGCGCACCAGCGCGTGCGTGAGCCGCGCCTCGAGCGTGCCTTTGCGCCACTCGAGCTCCTGCGCCTCGACCTTGACCTGACCTTTCACGCTTTCGGCGAAAGTGACCATGCGCTCGGCGGCGTCGTGGCGGCGGTTGAAAATGATGTCTTCGACGTGCGC
>CAZULX010000591.1:0-2616 GCA_964621335.1 uncultured Streptomycetaceae bacterium | reverse complement strand
GGGCACACCGGCGGAGGTCGTGCAGAAGCTCAACCAGGAGATGGTGCGCAGGTTTTCAGTCGACGACGTGAAGACGCGCCTCGGCCGCGAAGGCATCGAAGTACAGACCACCACGCCCGCCGAGCTCGGCAAAATCGTCGCCCAGCAGTACGCAAAATGGGTGCGTGTCATACGCGAGGCAGGCATCAAGGTGGGCGGTTGAGGGCGCGAGCCCGCTTCTTCCTTTCCCGATGATGCTCGACCGACTCCTCGATCCGCGCTCGATCGCCGTCATAGGCGCGTCCCACGACGTGCGCAGACCCGGCGGACAGCCGCTGCACGCGCTCACGCATTACGGCTATTCCGGCAAGGTGTATGCGGTGAACCCGCGCTACGGCGACGTGAATGGCGTGCCCTGCTATCCCACGATCGTTGCGGTGCCTGAAGCGGTCGACCTCGCGATCGTCGCGCTGCCCGCCGCCGAGGTGCCGCGCATCATAGAAGAGTGCGGTGCGGCGGGAATCCGCCACGCGCTCGTGCTGAGCGCGGGCTTTCGCGAGATCGGCGAAACGGGTCTCGCGCTGCAGGCTGCGCTCGACGCCGCGCTCGAGCGCTCGGGTGTTCGCATCGTCGGCCCCAACTGCATCGGCATGCTGAACCTCGGGCGGCGGGTTTTCGCGGGTTTCGGCGCGGGCTTTCGCCAGCCCGACTGGAAGCGGGGTCCGATCGCGATGATCTCGCAAAGCGGCGGCTTCGCGTACTCGATCATGGCGTTCTGCCAGGAAGCCGGCGTCGGCATCGACTACATGGTCTCCACCGGCAACGAGGCCGATCTGGGCGTGCTCGATTTCGTCGTGCACTTCCTGGAGGACGACGAGGTGCGGCTGATCGCGGTCTACCTTGAAGGCCTGAAAGACGGGCGGCGGCTCCGCGCGCTCGGCAGGCGGGCATTCGAAGTGGGGAAACCGATCGCCGTCTGGAAAGTGGGCAACACCGCGGTGGGCCGGCGCGCCGCGGTCTCCCATACCGCGAACCTGACCGAGGAATACGATTTCTATCGCGATGCTTTCCGCGAAGGCGGATTCGTCGAGGTGCGCGAAGTCTACGATCTCGTCGACGCGGCCAAAGCTTTTCGCTCGCGCAGGCGGCCGCGGGGCAGGCGGGTTGCCATCGTCACCACCTCCGGCGGCGCTGGCGTGCTGCTCGCCGACCGCTGCGCAGAAGCGAAGCTCGAGCTGCCCGCGCTCGGCGCGCAGTCGACCGATGCGCTGAAAGCGATCGTGCCCGCGTTCGCATCGCTTGCGAACCCGATCGACCTCACCGCGGCGCTCGCCCAGAAGGAGCCGGAGTTCACGCAGGCGACGGACCTCGTGCTGGCGGACGGGAACGTCGACCTGGCAATCGTGCGCTCGTTTCCCGGGCGCGACGTGGAAGCGTGGGCCGACAATCTGATCGCGCGCTCCGAGAGCTCGCCGAAGCCGGTGCTCGTCAGCCTGAGCGGCACCGCCGGTCAATCGGCCGCGTGGAGCGGCCGGCTCGAGGAAGCCGGCGTCGCGTGTTTCGAAGTGCCGAGCCGCGCCGTCACGGCGGCTGCGATGCTGTGCGATTTCGCGGCGCGCGCGCGACTCGCGTCCTCACCCGCAGCCGCACGCCTCGTCGCGGCGCGGGTGTTGCCGTTCGCTGCGGCGGCCGGAGGTCTCGACGAGGACGCGGCCAAAGCGTGCCTCGAAGCCTACGGCATACCGGCGCCGCGGCGCATCCTGATCGGCGCGAGCGACGCGCTGCCGGCGCGCATCGATCTCGAATTCCCCGTCGCGGTCAAAATCGTTTCGCCCGACATCGTGCACAAGACCGAAGCGGGCGGCGTGCGCCTGCACGTCTCACGCGACGCGCTGGGCGCCACGATGGACGCGCTCGGGAAGAGCGCCGCGGCGCATGCGCCGCACGCGCGGATCACCGGTTTTCTGGTCGAGGAGATGGCCGCGGGCCTGGAGATGATCGTCGGCGCGCTCAACAACCCTTCGTTCGGGCCGCTGGTGATCGTCGGCATGGGCGGCGTGCACGCCGAAATTTTCAGGGACGTCGTGCGCCGCTATGCGCCGGTCGGTCTGGATGAGGCGCGCGAAATGATCCTGAGCCTCAAAGGCGCCCGCATCCTGGAAGGTCATCGCGGCGAAGCTGCGCGCGACATCGATGCGCTCGCGCAAGCGGTGTCGCGGCTGTCGTGGCTGATCGCCGATCACGAAGACGTCGTGTCCGAGATCGAAGTGAACCCGATGATGGTCTGCGCCGCGGGGCGCGGCGTGATGGCGGTCGACGCGGTGATACGATTCAAGGCCCGCTAACCGGAGGACGGAACGACATGGCAATCACCAAAGCGCGCCGCATGCGCGAGCTGCTCGAGCAGGGCATCGTCGTCTCCCCCGGCGTTTTCGACGGCTATAGCGCAGGCTCGTGGAGAAAATGGGTTACCAGGCGTGCTCCAGCACCGGAGCCGGCCTCGCGAACTCGCGCATGAGCCAGCCCGACGTCGGCATCATGACGCTCACCGAGAACGCCGAGGCGTGCTCGCGTTTCGCGAACACGATCTCTATCCCGATGATGGCCGATGCGGACACCGGCTATGGGAACGCCGTC
>CAZULX010000590.1:0-3192 GCA_964621335.1 uncultured Streptomycetaceae bacterium | reverse complement strand
TGTTGGGCGCGCCGCACGGCGTCGTCAGCGCGTTCGCGGGGTCTTCGACGAACTGCCTGCTGCTGATCGCGGTCTCGACGGCTTCCTGCGCGGCATTGAGCGCTTCGTTGCGCGCCTGCATGTTGCCCGCCGCTTTCTGGTCGGTGAGGCTCGTCTGGTATGCACCGAGGCCCATCAGCGCGAGGAGCACGAGGATGACGAGCGCGACGACCAGCGTCGCGCCCTGCTGCCGTGCGCGTGCGGTCATGGCGCGTCCCTCCGGCCGGAAGGGTTCATCATGCGCACCGCCGCGCTGTAGACGTGACGGCGGTACCCGTCGTTGAACGGCCCCACGCGCACCGGCGCGCCGGCCGCGTCGAGCCCGAGCTCGTAGACTTTGCCGTTCACATAGCCTGGAGAAGCTTCGATCGCGCGCGAGAGCACGTGAAGCTTCGCGGTGACGACGTTCGCCCAGTTGATCGGCGGCGTGCAGCTCCCGCAGCCGGCGTAGGTATAGCTCGCGGGATCGGGCGTATAGGCGTTGGGCCCGCCGTCGCCGTCGGTGTCGATGCCGTATTCGATCTGCAGACGCTCGACGCCTTCGACGAGCGCGACCTCGGTATAGCCCGTGCCGTTCAGCTCGAGGCGCTTCAACGTCGGAATGTTCGCGCCCGAGCCGTTGTCGTCGCTCACGAAATAGACGTGAACGACGTAACGGCGCTGCCCCGCGAGCGTCACGCAGTCCTTCAGCGTGTGCGGGAAAGCGGTGTCGGCGGCGATGCCGAGCGCGTAGGCATTGCCTGAAGTGCCGCAGAGTCCGACCTGAAGGTACGGCTGCGTGGGAACGATCGGTTCGCAGCCTGCGCTGCCTGCGACGCAGGTGCGCGCGCGGCGCACCGCCACGATGTCGGTGCCGCTCTTCAACGTCGCGGGGATGCAGGCAGGCACGGCTGCGCCGTCGTCCACGCCCTGCATGTGGATCGGCACCGCGGCGAGCCAGTCGGCGGGTACCATCGAGCACAGATCGGGCAGCGCGGGAGGAACTATAAGCGCGCCGACGTTCAACTCGCCGAAGTAACCGGCGAGCTGGAGGTCTTCGGAAAGGACGTCGACCGCATAGCGTCCGTTGTCGATCTGCTGGCTGCTGCGCTGGAGCTCCGCGCGCGCGGCGCTCGTATTCGCGAAAATGGTCCCAAGCACGGCGAGCACAACCAGTCCGAGCGCGATGGAGATCATCAGCTCGATGAGGGAAAAGCCTGCTACGCTCTTCACGGGGTCACGCATAAGCCCGTATTCACGTCGTTCTGCAGGCACGCCACCACGATCGGCGCCACGATCGCGCGCCGGGTGCGATCGTCGCCGTAGGCATCGCTTCCGCAGGCAGTCGACTCCGGTGCGACCGACGGCATGAGCCCCTGCCACACGACCGCGACAGTGAATTTGCGCGGCATGACCGGATCGGTGTTGATGACGCAGCCGCGCGCGCCGATCATCGCGCCCATGTGCTGGCCGGAGTAGGTCTCCGCCGCGCCCGCGAGCAGGTTGTTCCATTCGCACAGGTCGAGCGCCGCGCCGCCGAGACCCGCGCAATCCTGCACGCCGTTGTCGGTGCCGACCGGCGTCGCGGTGACGTAGCTCATCGCGTTCTTGCGGTTCGCGTTGATGCGGTCGGTGATGTGGCGCAGGAGCACGGTCGCCTGCGCGCGTTGCGAGGCTTCCATTTCGGAGACCTGCATGCGGGCCTGGAGGCCGGCGATTCCAAGCAGAGCGAATGCGCTGATGACGATCGTGATCAGCACTTCGAGCATGGTGACGCCGCGCTCGGTGCGGCTGCAGACTGCACGCATCAGCACGCTCCCTTGTCGATCGCGGAGCGCCCGTTCAGGCGCAGCCGCAGGCAGCGGTAGGCTTCGGCGCTCGCATCGGTCGCACTGAGCGTGAAAGGCGTCGCGGTACTATCCGGCCGCCCGTCGCCGCTGTAGATCACGCGCGGCGGGCCGCTCAACGCAATGCGGGGATAGGCGGCCTGGCGCCGCAGCACCGTTCCGCCGGTGACGGTGATCGTCCAGCCGCGCGCCCAGTCGCCGTCGTTGGGCTCGACCGTCACCGGCGCGTTGCGCGTCAGCGCTTCGCTGCGCGCCACGCTGAGAGACGCGTGCAGGTCGTAGCTCGCGTTTCTCACCTGCTGGGTCGCCACCACGCTGCTCAGCGCGGGGCCCGCGAGCGCGAGGAAAATGGAAAGCACCGCGACCACGACGAGGAGCTCGGTAAACGTGAAACCCGCCGACGTGTGGGGTGCGCAAGATCGCATGCTCACCATCCCGGGTTCCCGTTGCGCGATTTGTTGCCGTCGTGGTCCAGCGTGAGCCCGCCGTCCACAACCTGCGCCGAGCCCGCGATGGGCGTAGCGAGAATGCGGTACGTGGGCGGGTTCGTCGCCACAGCCGGCTCCACGGTCACGGAGTAGAACGGCGCGACTTCGCCAGGCACGGTGAGATTGAGCGCGGCGATCGCGCCGTCGCCCACGGCGTATCTGCGCGCGTCGAGCAGATACTGCTGCTGGCGGCTTCCCGTTTCGACCAGGAAAGCCTGCGCGGCGGCGCGGCGGCCTTTGCGCATGTGGTCCTGGTATGCGGGATACGCGATTCCCGCGAGGATCGCGACGATCGTGAACGTCACCAGGAGCTCGATCAGCGTGAAGCCCGCGCGCCTCACGCCTGGCGTCTGGAATTGGACGACCGCCTGCTCGCGCACGACTTCCACGCCTGCCTCCATGCGAGGTTTCCGCACGCCACCGGGCGCGCGGGACCGCGAAAAGGCACGGCTTCAGGTTACGGGCGGAGGAGCGATGCGCAGAAGTGCAGGCGAGCCGGCGCGAACACAGTGCCGGAATAGCGCGTGCCTGGCAGTCCCGCCGTCGTAGAACACATCGTTCCGTAGACCGGTGACTTTGCGAACTCGCTTTTCAGACGAGCGTGCCTTTTTCAGTCAGTCCGATGCTAACGGGTCATAGGCCGAATGGCAGGCGGACTTTTGTCACGCATGAGCGCAGATCACGACTATTCGAAGGAAAGGAGGTAACGGAGGGAAACCATGGGTTTCCCTCCGTTCGTTTACCGGCAAGCTACGAGCGTAGCGAGAGGATGAGCTGGTTCAGGCGCTTCACGAAACCGGCAGGATCTTCGAGCTGGCCGCCTTCGGCGAGGAGCGCCT
>CAZULX010000589.1:0-3540 GCA_964621335.1 uncultured Streptomycetaceae bacterium | reverse complement strand
GCGCTCAACCCGGCGATGAACGATACAGAGGGAAACCCATGGTTTCCCTCCGTAACCTCCTTTCCTTCGGCTGCCATTCGGCAGCCGCCTCGGCCGGGAGACGAACAGAGAGAAACCCAGGTTTCTCTCCGTTACCTCTTTTCCTTCGATTCGCGCTTGCGCTCGCCCCTGCTGCCCTGAGTCGTAGGTGCGTCGATGACGCAACCCGGTCGGCGCGCATCGTGCGCACCCTCTCCACTTAGACTTCGAGGGGTAGGCGCACAGCCTGCCCCGTCCGCGCCGAGCGCTCGATCGCCAGCGTCGTCTCGAGGTTGATCATCGCCTGCTCGGGCGTGGTGTGTGCCGTCGGCGCGCCCGTCACGAGGTGGTCCAGCCACGCGCGCGTCTCGTTCGCAAGAGGCCCCCAGAAATCCCCGACGGCCCAGTCGCCCGCGGTGTTGCTGCCGAGGAAAGCCATGTTCACTTGGTGATCGGGCACGTACGCGTGCGGCACGCCGCGCTCGGAAAAAAGGATGTGGTCGAGGTGGTCGTCGTCGACGATCATCGTGCCGTCGGTGCCGAGAAGCTCGACGCGATCGCTTTGACCGAGCGTGGGGTAGCGCGCAGGCAGCGCATAGCTCACGCCGAAGTTCACCACGGCGCCGTCTGCGAAAGTGACGATGGCCCAGGTGACGTCGTGCGCGGCGTAACCCGCTTCCCTGAAGATGCCGTGCTGCCCGCGTGCGACGACTTCGACCGGGGGATTGCCTTCCATGAACCAGCACACGAGATCGACGTAGTAGGTCAGCACATCTACCACCGGCGTCGCGTGCGGGTCGCGCTTCAGTATCGAGAACGCCTGTGCGCGCGAGTTGTAGACGCGCGCAAGGCCGCCGACGACCCGGCCGAGCCGCTGCTGGATCATCTGCTCTTTCGCGCGCAGATAGCATTCCTTGAAGCGGCGGCTGTAGCCGATGCGCAGCTTTCCCTTGGTCGCCTTCAGCGTTTCGAGGATGCGCTCGGCGTCGTTGCGGTCGAGCGCGATCGGTTTTTCCACGAGCACCGGTTTGCCGAGCTCGAGCGCGCGTATCACCGGCGCCGCGTGCTCGCCTTCGGGCGTGGACACGAAAACGGCATTCACTTCAGGGCGCTCGATCATCGCGAAGTTGTCGGTCGAGTGCATATCCGCGCGGGCTTCCCCGGCGAGCGCCTGCGCGCGGGCGGGATCCTTGTCGGCGATCGCGACGAAGCCGACCGAAGGGTGCCTGGCGGCCAGGCGAGCGCGCAGCGTGCCGATGCGCCCGGCGCCGATCACCGCAACGCCCAGATCACCTCTTTTCATTTCATTCCTTTTCTAATCCAGGGTGACGCGAGCGTGCTCACGAGCGCGCGGTCGTCGGGGGCTTCGATGGTCAAGCCGATGGTCACGTCGTCGCGTTCGAAGTCGGCGCGCGAAGTGCCGTGCAGCCGGTCCCAGATCGCGAGGCCGCTCGAGAAGTTCGAATCGCGCTCTTCGCGCACGATCGAATGATGCAGGCCGTGCAGCCTCGGCGTCACCACGACGGAGCCGAGCCACCGTTCCACGTGGCGAGGCAGCCGTACATTGGAATGATGGAACAGCACTTCGGCGAGCGTGAGCTTCTGCCACAACGCCAGCGCGCGCGGGCCGGCGCCGATCGCGACGATCTGCGCGCAGCGCCACGGGATGGAGGCGAGAAATTCCAGAAAGTGAAAGCGGACCGCGGTGCTCGCGTCGAGATCGCGGTCGAGATGGTGCGGCTCGTGAGTGCGCCAGAGCGCGGGCGACCGATGGAGCAGCACGTGCCACCAGTAGAGCGTGTAATCCATGAGGACGACAGCGATCGCGGTCTGCAGCGCGGGACGTGCGCCGAGGCGCGGGACCACGCCCCAGTTGCGCTCTTCGGTCGCGCGCGCGACGCGGTTCACGATCGGCCGTTCGATCGCCGAAACGACGAGGGCGGTGAGCGCGCCGACGGCGAGATTGCGCGCGAGGCGTCGCGCTCCCGGCTCCACGGCGCGCCGCAGCGGATAGCGGCGCTCGAGCAGGACGAGCGCCCCGACGCCCGCGAGGAAGACGGCGGTGCCGACCCAGCCGGATTTTCCGGGATTCATTCGATGTTCATCAGGAGATTCTGAACCACCCCCACCCTGACCCCCCCTGAGGGGGAGGGGATAACTCTCCTTCCCCTCAGGGGGAAGGTTGGGATGGGAGTGGTTATCCGGCGTGCCTCATCAGCTCGCCACCTTGAGGTGCTTTATCTCGGCCGTCCCGCCTTGCGCTTCGTCGAGCATTCTGAAGATCTCGGTCGCCTCCTTCGCGATCGAGTCGGTGATGTCGTTCAGCATCCGCACGCCTTTATCGACGGTCGCGTGCTCGGGCGCGCCGTACCAGCCGGTGGACGCTATCGTCTTGATGTCGCGCAGGACGGGCTGATAGCTGCGCGTGCGCCGCAGCTTGTCCCACTTACGGCCGTGGCCGTGGTCGGACGAATACTCGATGCGGTCGAGGTGCACGAGGTCGGGGCGATATGCGAGCACGGCGAGCGCCTCGATCTCGCCGCCGTGGGTGAGCCCGCCGCAGTCGTTTCCGTAGAGCTCGGCTGCGACGTAGCACGCCTGCACCGTCAGCACCGTCATGCCGTGTTCGCGGTGCAGTGCTTCGGCTGCGATCGCGAGCGACGGGATGTTGCCTTCGTGCCAGTTGAGGATCAGGCAGTACCTGGCGCCGTGCTTCGCGGTGGAGACGCAGGTCTCGACCACGACGCGCTGATAGGTCTCGGGCGTGAGCGTGATCGTGCCTTCGAAAGGCATGTGCATCGGCGTCACGCCGAGCGGCCCACCGGGAAGAACGAGGGCGTCCATGCGCTCGGCGACCGCATGGCCGATCACGTTGGCAGCGTAGATGTCGGTGCCGGTTGGCAGGTGCGGTCCGTGCTGCTCGACGCTGCCTGCGGGCAAGATGACCAGCGGGTTGCGCTTCAGTTGCGCGGCGATCTCGGGCTGCGTGAGATCGATGAAGTAGCGGGTAGCTGTTGCCATGGGATTTAAGGATCCGGGGTTCAGGATTCAGCGTTCAAGATCAGGATGCCGGGCGGATTTCGCTAAATGCCGGATCCTGGATCCTGTAGTTTGGCCCTCGCTTCTTCGAGGACTTCCGACAAAGCCACGTACTGGCCTTTGCGCTCGATCGAGCGCAGCGCCGCATACACCACCGCCACCGCGACGTTCCCGTTGTGCGCGGTAAGCTCGCACGGCTTCCCGCTCGCGCACACGTCCGCGAACATCTCCAGCTCGTCGCGGAACATGTCGCCCGGGGGAAGCTCGATCTCCTCGCGCTTGCCGTAACCGTCGGTGCCGCGCTGGATGTAGAGCGTGGAGGTCTTGTGTATGACGTCGGGCGTGTCCCACGTGCTGAAGTCGATCTCGTAATGCATGAGCCCCTTGGAGCCGAAGACCCGGATCGCGTAGACGCCGGGGGAAGTCCAGCAGGTGCCGACGTAAGCGACCTTGCCGTCGGTGTAGCGCATGAGCGTCATCGAC
>CAZULX010000588.1:0-4067 GCA_964621335.1 uncultured Streptomycetaceae bacterium | reverse complement strand
GCCTTGAGCAGGCTCTCGTCGCGCGAGATGTGCGCCATGATGCGCAGCTCGATCTGCGAATAGTCCGCCGAGACGATGCTGTATCCCGGCTGCGCGATGAACGCTTCCCGGATGCGCCGGCCTTCGGCGGTGCGTATCGGGATGTTCTGGAGATTGGGGTCGCTGCTCGAGAGGCGTCCGGTCACCGCCACCGCCTGCGAGTAGCACGTGTGCACGCGTCCGGTGCGCGGATTGATCATCTCGCCGAGCTTGTCGGTGTAGGTCGACTTCAGCTTGGAGAGCCCCCGGAACTCCAGGATCAGCTTGGGCAGCGGGTGATCGAGCGCGAGCTGCGCGAGCACGTCCTCGTCGGTCGAAGGCGTGCCCGAAGGCGTCTTCTTGATCACCGGAAGCTTCGCCTTGTCGAACAGGATCTCCTGGATCTGCCGCGGCGAATTGATGTTGAAAGGCTGTCCCGCCTGCTCGTGCGCTTTTGCCTCGATCTCGAGCATCTTGCCGCCGAACTCGCGCGAGAGCTCGCCCAGCAGCTTCACGTCGAGCAGCACGCCGTTGCGCTCCATCTTCGCGAGCACGTGCATCACCGGGATCTCGATCTCGCGGTAGATGCGGCAAAGCTTCTCATCGCGCTCGACCTGGGGCCCCAGCGCGCGGTGCAGCCGCAGCGTCACGTCGGCGTCTTCCGCCGCGTACTCGGTCGCGGTCTCGACGCTCACCTGCTCGAAGGAAATGCGCTTCGCGCCTTTGCCGGTGACCTCGTCGTACGTGATCGTCCGCAGCGATAGGTGGCGCTCGGCGAGATTGTCCATGTCGTGCGACTTGTGGCTCTCCAGGACGTAGGACTGCAGCAGCGTGTCGTGCTGCACCCCGCGAAGCTCGATGCCGTAATTCGAGAGCACCTGCATGTCGTACTTAACGTTCTGGCCGACCTTGGGCCGCTGCGGATCTTCGAGCCACGGCTTCAAGCGCTCGAGGACGAGCGCGAGCGGAAGCTGCTCCGGCGCACCCGCATAGCGGTGGTCGACCGGAATGTACGCGGCACACGCGCGCGCCACCGAGAATGAAAAGCCGATGAGCTGGGCGCGAAAAGCGTCGATCCCCGTGGTCTCGGTATCGAATGCCGCGATCTCCGCACCTTCGAGGCGCAGCAGCCACGAACTGAGCTGCTCCTCGGTGAGCACCATCTCGTAATCGCACGCTTCCGCCGAGCGCGCCCTGATCTCCGACGAGGGCGCGGCATCGATCGCCTCCACGGGCGCGGGATCGCCCGATCCGTCCTGAAGCTCGCGGCGCCACGTCTTGAACTCGAAACGGTCGAAAAGCTGCGCAAGCCTCACCTTGTCCTGCGGCTTCACTTCGAGCTCCTCGAGCCTCACCGCCAGCGGCACGTCGTACTTGATCGTGAGGAGCTCTCGCGCTTGCGGCAGCCAGTCGAGAACGCGGCGCAGGTTCTCACCGACCACGCCGCCGATCTCACCCGAGCGCCGCAACACTTCCCCGAGCGAGCCGTACTGCACGAGCCACTTGCACGCGGTCTTCGGTCCGACCTTGTCGACTCCCGGAATATTGTCGATCGCATCCCCGATCAGAGTGAGGTAATCGAGGAAAAGCTCGGGGCTGACGCCGAACTTCTTCACCACTCCGGCTTCGTCCAGCGTCTCGTTCGACATCGTATTGACGAGCGTCACCGCCGGGCTGACGAGCTGCGCCATGTCCTTGTCGCCGGTGGAGATGATCACGCGGGCGCCGGCGCGCTCGGCTTCCTTGGTCAGAGTACCGATGACGTCGTCGGCCTCGACCCCTTCGACGACGAGGCGCGGCCATCCCATGGCGTCGATCGCTTCGTGCAGGGCGCCGACCTGGAATGTGAGGTCGTCCGGCATCGCTTCGCGAGTCGCCTTGTATTGCGGATAGACCTCATCGCGAAAGGTCTTGCCTTTGGCATCGAAAACCACGGCGCTATAATCCGCGGCCACGTCCTTGTGGAGCTTGCGCAGCATATTGAGCACGCCGTAGATCGCGCCCGTAGGCTCGCCTTTCGTGTTTCTGAGCTCGGGCAGCGCGTGGAAAGCGCGATAGAGATACGACGAGCCGTCGACCAGCAGGAGAGTTTTCACGGAATCAGGAAGATGACGCCCAAAGACAAGTTTCGTCACCCGCTCGCGCCCGATCTCACCGAGAAAAGGTGGACCGCGCGCGAGTCGTGGAGAGTGCTCGGCATTATGGCAGAGTTCGTGCAGGCCACCGAGAAGCTCGCGGCGATCAGACCGGCGGTGAGCTTCTTCGGAAGCGCGCGCACCCTCCCCGGGCACCGCTACTACGGCCTCGCGGAGAAAACAGCGCGGCTGCTTTCCGACGCGGGCTTCAGCGTCATATCCGGCGGCGGCCCCGGCATCATGGAAGCGGCGAACAAGGGCGCGCACGAAGGAAAATCGCCGAGCATCGGGCTCAACATCATGCTGCCGCACGAGCAGCAGTCCAACCTCTACCAGGACATCAGCCAGAACTTCCACTATTTCTTCGCGCGCAAGGTCATGTTCGTGAAGTTCGCGACCGCGTACGTATGCCTCCCGGGCGGTTTCGGCACGCTCGACGAAGTCATGGAGGCGCTGACGCTGGTGCAGACGGGCAAGACGCGCAAGATGCCGATCATCCTCGTACACGAGCCTTACTGGCGCGGGCTTCTCGACTGGTTCAGGACCGCGCTCGTCTCCGAAGGCATGATCTCCCCCGAGGACATGAACCTGGTGCAGGTGATCGACGAGCCGCAGGCCGTGGTCGATGCCATTTTCGATTACTACGAGAAACGCGGATTCCAGCCGTCCGAAGCGGAGCAGGAAATTCTGTTGAATCTCTGACGGCCTGCGTCACCGCGCCGCTCGCGCGCCGCACACTCGAGCACTCGGCCGCCTGGCACGCTGAGTGCTTTCTTAGCTGTCAGGAATCCCGGATAATGGCGGTGATGAAAAAAAGAGACATTGGCACGTGCGTCGGCGCGCTCGCTCTCGTGTTCGCGGCTTCGGCGTATGCGCAAAGCCCGACGGACCGACCCTTGCCGAGCCCCACTCCGACCAAGCCCAAAGCGGTAGCGGTGAAGCCGGCCGCAGCCAAGCCCGCGGCGGACCGCCAGCTACAGCCGATTCCCGAGCCGCCGCCTCCGCCGCCGGGTTTCGAGCTCGACCCCTCCCTCGAGCCGCAGGTGACGATCCAGCGACGCGGCACCGAGACGATCGAGGAGTTCCGTTTGCGGGGACGCCTTTACATGATCAAGGTGACGCCCGCGCACGGCGTGCCCTACTACCTGCTCGACGAAGGCGGGCGCGGGGAGTTCGTCCGCCACGACAGCTACGACACCCGGACGCGGCCACCGATGTGGGTGATTCATCAGTGGTGACCCGTCGGCGGTGATCGCCTCACCGCCTGCGAGTTCATGTCCGTCTACACGACCGTCACGCCGGCCGAGCTGACGCGCTGGCTCGGCGACCACAACGTCGGCACGTTGACCGACTTGCGCGGCATCTCTGCCGGTATCGAAAACACCAACTACTTCGTTTATACCACCGCGGGCCGTTACGTCCTGACGCTGTTCGAGAAGCTCACCGCGGCGGAGCTTCCTTTCTACCTCGACCTGATGGCGCATCTCGCGGATCACGGCGTGCCCAGCGCGCGCCCGCTGCCGAACCGTCAGGGACACCTCCTCGGTGAGCTCAACGGAAAACCGGCCGCGCTCGTGTCTTTTCTTCCGGGCCGGGACGTGAAGCGGCCCACGATCGCGCACTGCGACGCGGTGGGCACGATGCTCGGGCGCATACATCTCGCGGGTGAGTCGTATCAGAAGCGCATGGAGAATCCGCGCGGACTGGCGTGGTGGCAGGAGGTCGCGCCCCAGATTCTGCGCTTCCTGACACCCGGCGATGCGACGCTGCTGCGCGCCGAAGTCGACTTCCAGGCGGCCCAGCGCTTCGAAAAGCTCCCCCGGGGCGCGATCCACGCCGACCTTTTCCGCGACAACGTGCTGTTCGAGGGAACGCGCATCTCCGGGGTCATCGACTTCTATTTCGCGTGCACCG
>CAZULX010000587.1:0-4472 GCA_964621335.1 uncultured Streptomycetaceae bacterium | reverse complement strand
TGTGCAGTATGGTGCCCAGGAGGAGGTGGCCGTCCGCGAACTCGGGGTGTTCGAGTATGATCGCCTCGAGCAGCGCGATCGCCTCTTCGCGCCGCCCTTGGCTCAAAGCCGCTAACGGCGCGGCGAGCCGCGCGTGGAGGTCCGCTTTCGGCGCAGGCTGCGCGGCGGGCGCCGCAGCGGGAGCGCTACTGCCCCGAAAGAGCCGCGCGAGCGTACTCAGCATCGACGGATTGCCGGTGCTATCACCTGCGGGCTTCGCTCACCGCAAGCATGCGCTCTTTCTCCTCGCGCCACTCGTCGGCATACTCGCAGTCCGCATACTCCGGAAAGTACGGGCCACCGAGCGTGTAATGGACGAGCGCGGCGTCGGTGCGCGGCGTATTGTAGCCGACGAGATGGTTCCAGCGCTGCGGCAGCGCGCCGATCTCGTGGGAGGCGAGCCACTTGAACTGGTGCAGCTCCAGTCCGGACGCGGTATTGACGTACTCGGGGGTGAGCGCGGTGCAGCGCGCGTTGTTGAAAAGCATGACGCTGGACCAGTTTTTCTTCTCGTACTTGCTCTGCGGCATGCCCAGGAACTTCTGCGTCTCGCGCGGCACGTGCTCGTGCTTGACGACCATAACCGCGTAACGGTCGTCGCGCAGCGCCCACAGCTCTCCGAGGTCTTCGCGCACCAGCATGTCGCAATCGGTGAATATCGACCAGCCGCGGTAACCTGAAAGATGGGGCGTCAGAAAGCGCGTGAACGAAAACTCGGTCGATTGCAGCGGGTGTTTCTCACGCTTGAATACGCCCTCGAGCTGCGAGAGCATGAGCGGAGTGATGGCGACCGGCTGCGTCGCGTGCCGGTGGATGCTGTGCGCGAGCACGCTGAAAGCGACAGCTTCACGCGGATCGAAACCGATGTAGACGCGAATCAAGAGTCTTTACTCATTTCGTCATCCGCAGGGGCATCCCCGCCGCCGGTCCAACCATCCCCGCCGGAGGCGAGACGGAGCAGCGCCTCGCGCGCTTCATCTATCACCGGGGCCCAGTCTCCGGGCACGCGCTGCCGCAGGAGTCGCACGCCGGGGTACCACGGCAGGCTCGCGCCTTCGCGCAGATAACGCCACTCGGGCCAGGCGGGCGTCAGTACGAGCGTGGGTGTGCCCAGGGCGCCGGCCAAGTGTACTACGGTGCTGCAGACCGTCAGCACGCAATCGAGTGAGCTCACCAGCGCAGCCGTGTCATCGAGATCGGCGTGCGCCTCCGGAAATACGCGCACCGGCACGCCGGCGTGCGCTGCGATCTCCGCGGCCCCGGCGCCTTCGTCATCGTGCTGAAGGCTCACGAAACCGATACCGTGAACGCGCAGCAGCGTTGCGAACGCTGCCGGCGCCAGGCTCCTGATGGAACGCCGCGTGTGCGCGAGCCCGCCGCTCCACGCGACGCCCACCCACCGCATCCCGTCTTCGCCACGCAAGCGTGCGCGCCATTCTTCGACGCGCGCATCGTCGGCGCGGAGATAGCCGCCGTGGCGGGGAAACGCGTCGCGGGTGCGCCGGAAAATTAACGGCAGGCTGCCGGCGTGCACCTGGCATGCGATCTCCGTGCTCGTCTCGATTCCGGGGTTCGCGCCGTGCCGCGGGTGGGCGACGACGCGGGCGGCCGCAAACGAGCGCGCGAAGAGCCGCGCGAGCCGCGGCTCGCATTCGATCACGCAGCGGCCCGCGCGCTCGATCGCGTCGGGGTAGCACGACGCAAACATGATCTCGTCACCGAGACCCTGCTCACCCATGATGAGGAGCGCCCCGTCGCGCACGCGCGCCGCGTCCCACTCCGGGAATCGATAGGGGCGCCGCGGGGACTCGACCGTCAGGCGCAACCGGGTTTCGTAGAGTGGCCAGCCTTCCCCGTAATCGCCTCGCGCGAGCGCGCACATCGCGAGCTCCCAGTCGATGCTGACCGGATCCGCGCCCGAACGCAGATCCTGGAGCAGCGCTTCGGCTGCGTCGATCCGCCCTTCCAGAGCGAGCATGCTCGCCTCCTGCATGAGGAGCGGCGCGCGATCGGCGCCGAGCTCGAGCGCGCGGCCTGCGCAAGCGCGCGCCTCTTCGAAACGGCCTTCGCGCATGGCGAGGAACGCCTGGGCCGCGTGCGCACGCGCGTGCGAGTCATCGAGCGCGAGCACGTCGTTCCACGCCTGCCGCGCCGCTTCCGCATCGAAGCGCGCCGTGAGCAGCGCCGCCAGGTTCTCGCGCGCCGCGCACAGGCGCGGGTCGATTGCGATCGCCTGGCGAAAATGCCGCTCGCCGTCTTCGCCCGAGCCCTGCTCCACGAGCGCAATGCCGAGATTGTTGTGGCTTTCGGCGAGCCCGGGCGCGAGCGTGAGGGCGTGCTCGAAACACGCTTGCGCGCCGCGCAGCTCGCCTGCCCCGAGTTTCACCGTGCCGCGCGCGTTCCAGTCTGCGGGATCCTCGAGAGCGCGCTGCACGGCCGCGAGCACGTCACTCCAATCGCGCTCGCGCTCCTGCCTGAAGACGCGCGCCGACGGGTACCACGGCATCGTCGTACCGGCGTTTCCGTAGCGCCACTCCGCATTCTTCGGCGCGAGCACCCATACCGGGCGACCCAGCGCCCCGGTGAGATGCACGATCGACGTGCAAACGCTGATCGTGAGGTCGAGCGCGGTGACGAGCGCGGCGGTCTCATCATAATCGGCGATCGCGTCCGGCCAGTGCGCCACGGTGACGCCGTGCTGCCGTGACAAGCGCTCTATGTCGGCAACCGCATCCAGCGTGTACTGCAGGCTCACGAAGGAGAGCCCCGGCAGTTGTAGCACCGGCAGCAGGCTCTCGAGCGCGAGCGATCGCAGCTCCATTCTCGAAGCCTGCGTGCCTCCCCGCCAGGAGAGGCCGATCTTCGGGCCGGGGCCCAGCGTGGCGAGCCACTCGTGCCAGGCCGCCACGCGATCCGGGTCGGCGTGGAGGTAGCCCTGGTGCGGCGGAAATTCCGCTGCCGAGATGCGGTAACGGAGCGGCAGGCTCCCGATCGGGACCTCGGCATCGATGCCGAGGGCGTGTATCCCGTCCGGCACGGCCTTGTCGGGCGCGGCCGGATAGACGCAAGCCTGCGGGAACGAGCGCGCGAACAACCTGTCCAGGGCCGGATGGCACTCGATCACGGCGCGCGCCCCCGAGCGCAGGAGATCGGGTATGCACGAGGCGAACATGATTTCGTCGCCGAGGCCCTGCTCGCCGTAGACCAGCACGCGCCGGCCGGCGGGATCGCCGCCATCCCAGCGCGGATAGCTGCGCGGTCGCCGCGGCAGGTCTGCGCTTGCAAGCCGCGTCTCGTATTCGGGCCAGCCCGCGGCGTATTCCCCGTTCACCAGCCACGCGAGGCTGCGATGGAAGCGCGCAAGCGCGTGGCCGGGCCGGATTTGCAGCGCGCACTCGTACTGGGCGTGAGCCTCCGGAAGCCTGCCGAGGTTTTGCAGCGCGATCGCGCGACTCACCTGGAAATCCGCATTGCCGGCATCGAGTGCGATCGCCTTGTCGCAACATTCCAGCGCGTCGGCATAGCGATGCTCGCGCTGGCGCACGCGCGCGAGCGAGAACCAGCTTTCGCCGTTCCCGGAGTGTGTCGATGTGACCTCTTCGGCGATATGCGCGGCTTCCGTGAGCTCGCCGCGCTGCAGCAGCAAGTGCACCAAAGTCTCGAGCGCTGCCGCGGGAAGCGACCCGCAAGCCTGCGCCGCACGCAGGTGGTCGAGCGCCTCGTCGTAACGCCGCTGGGCGGTCAGGAGCAAGCCTAGGCGCACGTGCGCCGCCGTGGCACGCGGGTCGAGCGCGAGCGCGTGCAGGTACTGCGCTTCCGCCTGTGCCGCATCGCCTCTGCCCAGGTGGGCTTCGGCCTCGTTCATCGCACTCCGCGCGCGCTTCGTGCGCCGACCGTCGCCGGCGCCTCGCGCCAGCGCCGCGATCAACCGTGTCAGTATCATGCGCAGCCGCCGATATGTTGCGCAGGCGGGGTCAGTATGATATTCAAGTCGAAGCCGCGGGCGCCGCACGCGGCGAGGGAGCGTAGAGTATGGCGTTGTTCGGTACGATCTCGAGCAAGCAGGTCGATGCGTTCGCAAAGGACCTCGCGGGCGAGCTCTCGAAGCGCTATCCGCCCGGGCTCGATCAGGCGGGTGGGCAGACGCTTTCGGAGAAGCGCCTGACGCGCATTCTGGAAGACGTCTGCAACAAGGCGGTCGATTTCAAGAACGAGCACAAGCTCGGCGTCTATAAGAAAGCGCGGCTCGGGAATACCTTCCGCTGGGAGCTCGAGTCGCTGGGGTACAGCAAGAAATTCATCGAAACCGCGACCGAAGGCCTGGTGGTCTACCTCGCTCGCAAGTCCTGAAACGCGGACGGCTCGCGGTGCGAGGTCTCGGGGGGGAAACCATGGGTTTCCCTCCGAGGCGTTCACGGCGACCGCAGTTCACG
>CAZULX010000586.1:0-3752 GCA_964621335.1 uncultured Streptomycetaceae bacterium | reverse complement strand
CATGGCTACCGCGCGCTCGACGACCCCGACCACTCGGCCATCTCGCCTATCGGCTAATGCCGCTTCGCCGTGGCACTGGGCCATCTCTCGCATGGCTATCGCTCGCTCGACGACCCCGACCACTGGGCCATCGCGCCTATCGACTGATGGCGGCAAGGATAACACAGCGGCACCGGCCATTACCTCACGCCGGGGCCTGGTCGAGGTTGAAAACCTTGTGCAGGACGCGCACCGCGAGCTCGGTGTATTTCTCGTCGATCACCACCGAAACCTTGATCTCGGAAGTGGAGATCATCTGGATGTTGATCCCTTCTTCGGCGAGGGCGCGGAAGGCGGTGCTGGCTATGCCGGCGTGGGAGCGCATGCCGACGCCCACCATCGACACTTTCGCGATTTTGTCGCCGCTCAGGATATCGCGCGCCTTGATGTGGACGCGCACCGGCTCGAGTATCTCCAGCGCTTTCGCGTAATCGTTGCGATGGACGGTGAAAGAGAAGTCGGTGAGGCCGTCGTGTCCGACGTTCTGCACGATCATGTCGACGTCGATGTTGGCGTCGGCGATCGGCCCCAGGATCTGGTAGGCGATCCCGGGACGGTCGGGGACCCCGAGTATCGTGATCTTGGCTTCGTCGCGGTTGGACGCGATGCCCGAGATGACAGGCTGTTCCATGTTCTCGTCTTCCTCGAAAGTGATGAGCGTGCCTTCGCCTTCGTCCTCGAAGCTCGAGAGCACGCGCAGCCGCACGCGGTATTTGCCGGCGAATTCGACCGAGCGGATCTGCAGCACCTTGGAGCCCAGGCTCGCGAGCTCCAGCATTTCCTCGAAGGTCACCGTCTTCAGCCGCCGCGCCTCCGGAACGATGCGCGGGTCCGCCGTATAGACGCCGTCGACGTCGGTGTAAATCTGACACTCCTGGGCCTTGAGCGCAGCCGCGAGCGCGACGCCGGTGGTGTCCGATCCGCCGCGGCCCAGAGTCGTGATGTTTCCCGCCTCGTCTACACCCTGGAACCCCGCGACCACGACGACACTCCCGGCGTCCAGGTCGCGGCGCAGGTTCTGCTCGTCGATCGCGAGGATCCGCGCCCTGGTGTGAGCGCTGTCGGTGAGTATCCGCACCTGCACACCGGTGTAACTGCGCGCGCGCACCCCCTGCTCCATGAGCGCCATGGAAAGGAGGGCGATGGTGACCTGCTCGCCGGTGGACAGCATCACGTCGAGCTCGCGCGGGTCGGGGCTCGCCTGCACGTCTTTGGCCAGCGCGATCAGCCGGTTGGTCTCGCCCGCCATCGCGGATACGACGACAACGACCTGATCGCCGCGCGACCTCCAGTGGGCGATGCGCCGGGCGACATTCTTGATGCGCTCGGGGCTGCCGACGGAGGTGCCGCCGTACTTCTGCACGATCAGGGCCATGGGTGCAAGACAGGAGAACCGGACTGCCGGGGAGAAGGCGGAATTTTAATCGATTTAAGGGGGCAAAACGAGATCGGGGCATGCCGGCTCGAAAATTGCCACTTCGAAAACAGCCGATATGCCACGCGCATTAGGGGCACGCGCCGCGCCTCCGGAACCGCAGAAATGCGTGAACCTATCCGCGGGGGACATGTCAATTGGATAACGTGAAACGCGGGAAGTCAGCGAGAGGATCCATGAAACCATTCGAGCGCATCAGCAATCCCCGGGAGATCCGGCGCAAGCTCCACTTGAACCAGCAGGAGTTCTGGTCGCGGATCGGAGTGACGCAAAGCGGCGGCTCGCGTTACGAGAGCGGCCGGACGATGCCGAAACCCGTGCGCGAGTTGCTGCGCCTGGTGCACATCGAAGGCATAGCGCTCGAGCGCGCGCGGGGCGAAGACTTCGAGGTCGTCTCCTATCTCAAGAAAGCGAACCCCAAGCTCTACACGAGCCTGCGCAAGGCCGCCACGGGCCGCACGCCCGGCACGGGTGGGCGCACCAGCAGGCGACGCTAAGCTGGCGGGAAGCCGTTCCGTCCGGTAGACAGAAGCGCCCGCTGTGGCCAAAATGCGGGCCTTCCCGGGAGGCGTGGCAGAGTGGTTGAATGCACTGGTCTTGAAAACCAGCAGAGCCGCAAGGTTCTCGTGGGTTCGAATCCTACCGCCTCCGCCATCTATAAGCGTAAGCGGTTGAATACAAAAGGTTTAACGTGGCCTTGGGGTTGAAACCTACGCTATAACCCACGCTTCAGGCGACCATGAAAAACCCCGCCGAAGCGGGGTCTGTCTAGTGCCGCGATACGTCGAGGACCAAATGGCTTGCGATAAATAGCCAGCGCTGGCGATTTTTCGGGGGTGCGCCAAATGGCGCGGCCAGTGAAAGCGATAACTGTGGTGAACAACGGGAAGATGCGCCAAATGGCGCGCCACGACACCGGGAGCATCCGCGCCATGTTGGACGACGACGAGACAAAGCGAATCGCCGCAGCCATATTCGAGAGAGTCACAGCCGGCAGGATACTTCGCGACGGCACGATAGGTGCGCACGCCCCGCACGACGCATCAGCTAGCCTAGAGGCCGCGAGAGCGTTCGCTGAGCGGCTCAAACTCATGGACCGACGGTCGCAGACTGATCGACGTGTAGCTCCATACGGCCAGTGGGTTGGCATCGAGCGAAGGGTCGCCCACAGGCGCCTAGCCGCTTGATTCCTCACGCCGCACGCACGTCGACAGGCGCCAATCTCAGCACGACCGGCTGCTCGTCCAGATCGCCCAAGCACTGAATCGCGATCCCCGCGCGCGTCACCGTCGCCTGCAAGAGCCTCCGCCTACGTCCCGCCGTCCAGCTCCACGCAACAGCTCACACTGCGCTCGTGCGAGCCTGCGCATGGCTCTGGGCTCCTCGATGCCGGGTGCGAGGTCCTCGAAGGTCAGATCGTTCGGCCCGATTAGCAGCCCACCGGGCGGCACCTCGGAATGAACGAAATCCTCTGATCCTGGCGACCGCTGCCACAAATGCCCCTCCGCTCCATGCTCGCCCCACCCGCAGGCAAACAACTCGCAGACTTCGTTCAGGTGCTCGGGCGGCAGGGCGTGCTCTGCCCAGTGCTTGCGAAGCATCTCGTCCGCCTTTTCGAGCAACACCGGCATGTTCTCGACAACGTCCTCGATGCCGTCGCCCTGTATTGCGAATGCGTTGTGCGCGACCAACGACAAGACCAAAAAGGGACCGCGCAGCGCCAGCACAGAGCGTACGTGCGGTATCGGAATCAGCTTGGATGCGTGAAAACGCCGCGCGGTCGGGACATCAACAATGGCACTGTCCGCCGCGATGAATGCCGAGCTTCGGTCCTCTGCGAGCCCGAGATTTACGAGCGACACACGAGCACCGCAGGCATCGAGACAGAGCCGACAAGCGCAGCGCCGAACCCACCGGCTACGACAAAATTCGTTGCGACCGCAACGCTGGTCGCGGCATAAGCCGCTATTGCTGGTACGGCTACAGGCATTTCTACCTCCTCCTAATTCGATTCGTTGATGCAGGATTGCATGTGGCCTGCGACGACTGCAATACACTCATAAGCCAGCCTGCAACGACGCCAGCACACAAGGCGTTGTACGGCGAACGCGTGATGGTGCGCAGCGATGGCACGCTCGCACAGTTCAAGTGCCGATCTTGCGGCACTTTGCTGGAAAGGTTCGAAGCAAACAGGTATTGCACTAAAGGCTCTCAAACATGGAAGCTGCTCCCGCCGGCTCTGTTTAGCGCTGGCGCCTCACTCTCGTAAAAGCCAACC
>CAZULX010000585.1:0-2821 GCA_964621335.1 uncultured Streptomycetaceae bacterium | reverse complement strand
CGGAAAAGAAGGAGAGGTGAAGCCTGTGCAAGGACCGCGCCGATATCCGTTCCGAAAGCTCAGCGCGCGATTTCCATCGTGAGCACCACCCGCGCCCGGACCTCGATCACGCCGGGCTCCACGGGCGTGAGCGCCGCGCTCTCCGCGTACATCGCGGTCGCCTGCCGCATGAGGGGCCGCGGGCCGCCGACATCCTGCTCGACGAGCGAGTGAACGGCGTTCGCCTGCACACCCAGCGCCGAGGCGATCGTCTGCGCCTTCTCTTTCGCGCGTGCCACCGCGATGCGCAGCGCCTCGCGCCGCGGCGCGGTCTCGTCGCTCAGCGAAAAAGCGATGCGCTGGACCTGGTTCGCACCCGCCTTCACCGCGGTGTCGATCGTCTCGCCGAGGCGCCCGAGGGCTTTCGTTTTCAACTGCACGACGTTGCGCGCGGTGTAGCCCGTCACTTTCGGCGGGCTGCCGTCGCGAGGCGAGGTCTGATTAGCGTGCAGCGTATAGCTGCCGGTGGTGATGCGCGCGTCCGCCCCGAGGAGCCTGCGCACCGCGGCGAGCACCGCTTCCATGCGCACGCTGTTCTCGCGCGCGGCAGCGGCGGCGGTCGGGGCCTCGGTGGTGACGCCGAAATCGAGCGTCGCCAGATCGGGAGGCACATCGACCTGCCCTTCGGCGCTGACTTCGATCGAAGGCGGGCGCGATTCGGCGGGCGCCGCCGCATGGGCCGCATCGGGGAGGAGCGCCACCGCGGCGAGGAGCGCAAAGGCGACCCATCGCCCACGCCGCGGGACGGTTTCAGTCTCCGAAATGCAGCTCATGCTGTATTCGCCGCACCCGCTCCTCTCGCGTGAGGCTGGGGCCCTGCGGGCGCTCGTACGCGGCGCTCGACTTGATGCGCTCGCGATCGACGCGCACGCGTGCCTGCCGTTGGCTCCAGTCGATCGATTCGATCCAGCGCGGCGAAACGATCACGCGCCCGCCCGGCAGCCAGTTCGTCGTATCGACGACGATCGCCGGTATGTCCCAGGCGCCATCGTCAAAGAGCAACGTCTCGACGTGGCCGATCGCTCCGTCGGTGGCTTCGACACTATAGCCGCTGACCTCCGTGGCGCTCCGCAGATGCGGGTCGCCCGCCTCGCGCCGCACCGGCACCCGCGCTTCCTCCGCAATCGCATCGCCGGCCGCGCGCGGAAAAGGCGTGGGCGTCATGCCCCAGAGATAGGGCCCTGTCCAGTATTCGGGATAGCCGTAATAGGTGAAGTACTCGGTCTCGTACTGGCGGGAAACCGGCTTGTCGCTGTCGAAATCGGGGCTTTGCCTGATTCGCTCGCGACTGAGCGCGAGGTGCAGCGCCTCACCCGCCACGTCCAGGCGCTCCACGGCTCTCGGGGAAACCAGCACCTTGCGCCCCGGGAGCCACGTCCCGGTATCGACGACCAGATAGCGCACCGTCCAGGTGTCGTCGCTGAAGTACGTGTCTTTTATGCTGCCGATTTCTCCATCGGTCGCATGAAGGCTGAAATTGCGCAGTTCTTCGATATCGATAAGCATGTCGACGCCTCCAGGGAGGGAATGTGATGTTGCCGCAAGCGCCATGCCTGCCTCACCATCCCGGGTCTGGTTCTTGCAATCGGCGTGCAACGCCATAGCAGAGACGCCCCACGTGGAAAAAACAATTCCAGCGGCTCGCCTGAAGCGGGAGCTCGACGACGGGAATCGCACTTTCCTCACCGGCCTCGCACGCGCATTCGGCGGCGCCATCGTCTTCTCGCTGCCGATGCTGATGACGATGGAAATGTGGCAGCTCGGCTTCTACATCGAGCCCGCGCGCCTCGTGCTCCTCCTGCTGCTGGTGGTGCCGCTGCTCGTCGGCCTCTCGCATTTCGTCGGCTTCGAGAATACTTTCTCCTGGGAGGACGACGTCGTCGACGCGTTCGTCGCCTATGCGGTGGGCTTCATCGCCGCGGCGCCGATCCTGCTCCTGTTCGGCGCGATCACGCTCGACATGTCCGCAGCGGAGATCGCCGGCAAGATCGCGCTGCAGGCGGTGCCGGGCAGCATCGGCGCATTGCTCGCGCAGAGCCAGTTCGGCGGCGAGGCCGACCGCGCGAAACGCAAGGAAGTTCGCGGCGAGACATACGGCAGCGAAACGTTCTTCATGGCAGTGGGCGCGGTGTTCCTGTCGCTCAACGTGGCGCCCACCGAGGAGATCGTCCTCATCTCGTATCAGATGACCGCGTGGCACGCGCTCGCGCTGGCGCTCGTTTCGATCCTGCTCATGCACGCGTTCGTCTACTCGGTGGAATTTCACGGGCAATCTTCGATACCCGAGAACGCGTCCGCGGCGACCGTGCTGCTGCGCTACACCGTGGTCGGCTACGCCATCTGCCTGCTCATCAGCCTCTACATCCTGTGGACGTTCGGCCGTGCCGAAGACGCGCCGCTCTTCGAAGTCCTCACCGCGACGCTCGTCCTCGCGTTTCCGGCAGCGGTAGGCGCGGCCGCCGCCCGGCTCATACTCTGACCGCAATGGCCCGCCGCAAAATCGATCCCGACATTCCCCGCATCGAATGGCTCGTCGCATTCGTCGGTCTCGCGCTCGTCCTCGGAACCGCCATTTTCATCGCGTACACCGGCTACACGCGCGGCAGCTCGCCGCCGGACATCTCGATCGCGGTCGAAGCCGTCGTCGAGCTGCGCCGGGGCTACGTCGTGAAGATCCGCGCGGCGAACCGCGGCGACACGACAGCCGCGAACGTCACCGTGGAAGGCGAGCTCAAAGGCGCCTCCGGCATCGCCGAGACGAGCGCGGCCACTTTCCAGTACC
>CAZULX010000584.1:0-14440 GCA_964621335.1 uncultured Streptomycetaceae bacterium | reverse complement strand
CCGCGGCCGAAGCGCTCGAGGTAACGGTCGGCGAGCGGGGGCGTGAATTCGATGAACATCGAGCGTTCGAGCTCGAGCCCCTCGTCCCTGAAGTCGCGGCCGTGATGGTAGTCGTAAAGCATCACGAGCGCCCATGCGCCGGTGATGAAGTGGCCGCCGGCGAGGGAGGCGAGGCGCCCGCTCTTGATCGCCTCGAGCGCTTCGGTGGAGGTGTTCACGCCGCTGAACCAGGCATCGACGCCGGGCTTGCCGCCCCGCTTTTCCCACGACTGCATCGCCCCGAAAGCCATCAGGTCGTTGCCGGCCCAAATCAGCCGCGCGTGGGGATAGCGCTGGTAGAGCCATTCGCTCTGCTCGGCGGCTTTCTCGCGCGTCCAGGCGGCATAGACTTCCTGCTCGAGCACGACGTCGCGGCTCTCTGCGACGGCGCGGCGCATGCCTTCGTTGCGCTTGATCGACGACGGCGTCGAGCGGTCGCCCGCGATCGCGATGAGGTGGAGCTTGCCGTCGGGTCCGAACGCTTTGCCTTTCCTGCCGCGGGCGATGAGCGCGCGCGCGGTCAGGTGGCCTGCGTCTTCGGCGCGCGGCTCGAGCGATCCGAGCCAGCCCTTGAAGCGCGTGCGCGGTTCTCCGATGTCGCCGCGCTGGTCCGTCGGGATCGAGCTGTAGGCGAGGAAAGTCTTGACTCCCGCCGCGTCGAGAATCCTGAGCAGCTCGCCGGCTACGGCGTAGTCGTTCGTGATGACTGCGTATTGAGGCCGCTGGGCAACGGGGCGCGCAGCGATCTCGCGCGCGATCTCGATCGTCTTCAGATGCTCGCGCTCGGCATAGCGCACTTCGAATGGCATGCCGAGGCTCGCGGCGGCCGCCTGCATGCCCTGTGTGGCGGTGACCCAGTAGATTTCGTCCGATTTGCCGGGATTGATGAAGGCGACAGACTGGGCCGCCGCGGCAGCAGCGAAAACGAGCGACGCCGCGAACGCGGCACAGCGCGCTATGCGCGTTAATCCGGACACATCTTTCCCCTGACGCTCCCTCACCCAGGCGGGAGCACCGGGTGTCTAGTTCGAAACGCGTCGCTATTGTGCCAGACGGGAGGTGACCTAACGAGCAACGTGTCGGGCACAGGCGACGGTTTGCCGCGGCCGCCGCGCTTCAATCGTCAGTGTGCCGTAAGAAATCTGGCGTACTCTCTCGCCTCTCGCCACACAACGATTGAGTTCATGGATCTATCGACTCCGCCCCGTCACCCCCGCCCGAGCCCGCCGCCGCTCGCGATGCCCGCCCCCGCGCTGCACATACCACCACCCCGTTCCCGCGACGTATGGGATACGGTGCTCGTCGTCGCGATATTCGCCGGCATCTGGGCGACGGTCGTGGCGGCTTTCGCCACGGGACTGTTCGAGTCGCTCATCGCCGCCGTGTCGAGCGGCATGTGGTCGACGCTGGTGGTGCGCCCGAGCGTCCTCTGGTTTTCGATGGGCGTTCTGCTCCTCACGATACGCACCGCGCTGTGGGTGCGCTACCGCGAGCGCGCGTCCGCTACGCTCGCCGACGCTCCTTTCCTCACGGTCGTCATCCCCGCCTATAACGAAGGCGTCATGGTCGGCAGGACGATCGATTCCTGCGCCGCCGCCAGCTATCCGCGCGATCGCCTGCAAATCATCGTGG
Organism: uncultured Streptomycetaceae bacterium; assembly: GCA_964621335.1. Classification (GTDB taxonomy): domain Bacteria; phylum Pseudomonadota; class Gammaproteobacteria; order Burkholderiales; family SG8-41; genus JAQGMV01. The sequence continues at coordinate 12,769 of CAZULX010000584.1, read as the reverse complement.
TGGACGACGGCAGCCGCGACGACACGTGGCAGCACATCGAGCAGGCTGCGGCGCGCTATCCCGGTCTGGTGACGCCGATCAGGTTCACCGAGAACCGGGGCAAACGCGCGGCGCTCGCTGCCGGCTTCGAGCGCGCGAGCGGGGAGGTGCTGGTCACGATCGATTCGGACAGCGTGATCGAGCCGCAGACGCTGCTCGCGATGGGGGGCCCGTTCCGCGACCCCCGCATCGGGGCGGTCGCCGGAAAGGTGGTGGTGCTCAATCGCGACCGCGGCTGGATTCCGAAGATGCTGCAGGTTCGCTTCACGCTTTCGTTCGACTTTCTGCGAAGCGCGCAGTCGACTTACGGCTCGGTGTACTGCTGCCCGGGAGCGCTCGCGGCGTACCGGGCCTGCGCCGTCAGGCAGATCCTTCCGCGCTGGCTCAACCAGCGCTTCCTCGGCGTGAACTGCACGATCGGCGAGGATCGCGCGCTCACCAACGACATGCTTGCGCTCGGCTACGACACGGTGTACCAGCACAGCGCGGTCGTGCACACGATCGTGCCGGAGAACTACGGAAAGCTCTGCAAGATGTACCTGCGCTGGGACCGCAGCTACATCCGGGAGGAGTTGCGACTCGCGCGCATCGTGTGGAAGCGGCCGCTGCGCGCGCGCTGCATGACGATCTTCGAGCAGACGTTCACCAACCTGCGTTTTCCGATCGCGTGGATGGTGATGACGCTCCTCGTCGTGCGGGCCATGGACGATCCGTATACGATCGTGCGCGTGCTCGCATCCATCGGCGTGGCGGCCACGCTTTACGCGCTGTACTACCTGCGCAGCGAGCGCTCGTGGGATTTCGTGTACGGCATCGCGTACGCGTATTTTTCGTTCTTTTCGCTGTTCTGGGTGTTTCCGTATGCGCTCATGACCGTGAGGGCGCGGGGTTGGATGACGCGCTAGGGACGTTCCGATTCGGCCCGACAACGGTCATTGCGAGGAGCGCGGCGACGAAACAATCCCGGAGATCCCCGGGATCGCCACGGCACGCTGTGCCTCGCGATGACAATGCTGCAGAGCATTCCTAGCGGTATTTCGCGGCGGTGATGAACTGGGAGAACGATTCGCACCAGACGACCACCGTGTTGTATTTCGTGACGTCGGCCGACTCGGGCAGCGAGACGATGAAGTTCTCGAACGTCCTGACGTCGCCCACCCGCAGCGAGCGCTCCTTGACCCGCGCGAAAGCTTCCTTGGTGTCGACGAACTCCGGAGCGAGGTAAAGCTTGTAGTCGGGACCGGGAGCGATGCGGCCGGCGAGTGAAACGGCTTTGCGTCCGACCGACACCCTGCCTTCGCCCCAGTGCAGGGGGTCGCTGCCTTTGAGATCCCTGCGGAACTCCGCCGTGAAATCTGCGCTGCCCGCGATTGACGTGATGTCTGCAGCGGTCGGGCTTTCAGGGGCAGTGAGGATGGGCAGGACGTAAATGCCTGCTGCAAATCCGATGACGAGGACGAAGGCGTGCGATGCGGCGAGCGCTGCGAGCTTTCTCATGGCCGTTTCCTTCACGCGACGGTGTTTGGTCGCGAACCGCTGGGCAAAACTTACGACGGCGTGCCGAATGGATTCCGGTTCGCGCGCGCCGCGCTACGCGGGACCGGAAAGACGAGCGGAGAGGAACACGCCGCTATGTGTTATCGCGTGCGAGCTTGAGGAAATTCGGCTCGGGATGCGCCAGCGGCGGCAGCACCCACGTCCCGGTGCCGACGGGGCGTATCTCCCGATCGACGACGACTTCCACCAGGTAAGGCTTCCCAGCCTTGATCGCGGTTTCGATCGCGCCTTCGATGTCGCCGGGTTTTTCCACGCGCGTGCCTGCGACGCCCATCGAGCGGGCGAGCATCGCGAAATCGGTGCTCTGCAGGGCGCCGCTGCGCTCGTTCGCGAAGCTCGTGGCGAGCTCGCCGGTCCTGAAGAGCCCGAGCTGCAGGTCGCGTATGGAGCAGTAGCCGTAGTTGTTCCACACCACCCACACCGCGGGTATGTCGTATTCGGCGGCCGTCGCGAGGATGTGCGGCGTCATCATGAACGAGCCGTCGCCGACGACCGCGATCGCGGGCGATTCCGGCTGCGCGAGCTTCGCGCCGAGGATGCCCGAGCTCGCGTAACCCATCGCCGCGAAACCCCACGATTGCAGCAGGTGCCGTGGGCGCCGCGCTTTCCAGAGCTGCACCACCCAGTTGTGATGAACGCCCACGTCGGTGGCAAAAATGGCGTTTTCGGGAACGACTCGCGAAAGCGCGTGCATGAGGCGCTCGGGCCGCACCGGCGTCGCTTCGCTTTGCGCGAACTTCCCCTGGTAGTCGTCCCACAGCCCCGTGCATTCGGCGAGTCGCGAAGTCCAGTCGGCATAGCTCTTGGTGCCGGTCCCGAGCTTCTCGCGGGCCATGCGTGCAAGCGCCGCGAGCAGCGCTTTCGCGTCGGCGATGATGCCGATCGCGGTCGGATAGTTGCGCCCGATCTCGACCGGGTCGATGTCGACCTGGATCAGCGTCGTGGGCGGGATCTGCAGCGTGTAGCCTTCGATCCACGCGCTCGTCGTGCGATCGTCGAAGCTGCAGCCGAGCGCGAGGATGACGTCGGCGTTCCTGGTCGCTTCGTTCGCGGCGTAAGTGCCGTTCCGCCCGATCGGACCGAGGGCGAGATCGTGGTCCTCGTCGATCGACCCTTTGCCGTTCGGGCTCGTTGCGACGGGGATGCGCAGGACGCGAACGAATTCGGCGAGCTCGTCGCTCGCTTCGGCGATCAGCACGCCCTGACCCGCGAGGATCACCGGGCGCTGCGCGTCCATGAGCCGCTTGAGGGCGGTGCGCAGGCCTTCGGGATCGCCGGGCGAGCGCTGATACACCGACGGATCGGGATCGGGCACCGGGTGCTGCGTCTCTTCCTGGAAGACGTCGAGCGGGACGTCGATGTTGACGGGCCCCGGGCGGCCGGTGCGCAGCAGCCCGAAAGCCTGTTTCATCGCGAGTGGGACCATGTCGGCCCGCGTGGGCTGGAAGCTCCTCTTCACGTAAGGCCGGATCACCGACGGGAAATCGCCCTGGTAGTAACGGCCGGTCTCCTGGAATGGCATGCGGTTCCACTGCGTCGTCGGGACGTTGCCCGTGATCGCGAGATAGGCCGACGAATCCATCATCGCGTTCGCGAGCGCGATCACCAGGTTGCACGAGCCGGGACCGCACGAGGTGTAGGTCGCGACCGGCTGATGTTTCACCTTGTAATAGGCGTCCGCCATGTAGCCCGCGGACTGCTCGTGGTGGGTCGAGATCGTCCTGATGCGGTCGGATGCGGCAGCCGCCGCATCGAGGAAACCGACGTTGCCGTGACCGCAAAGCCCGAAGAGATAAGGCACCTTCTCCTTGATCAGGTACTCGACCATGATCTCGGCGCCTTTGTACGTGCGGGCCCGGGTGGGGGTCGCGGCCGCTGCCGCTCGGATGCTCATCGCGTTTCGCTTCCTTCCTCGACCGTAGATCAGTCGATCCTGATTCCGACGTCTTTCACGACTTTCGACCACACCGCGAATTCGCGCTTCACGAATGCGTCGAATTCTTCGGGCGTGCTGGGTGCAAGATCGGCCCCGAGGGCGGCTACGCGTTCTTTGACTTCGGTCATCGCAGCGACTTTTGCGAACGCCTGGTTTAACTTGAGTATCACGTCGCGCGGCGTGCCGGTCGGCACCATCAGGCCCTGCCATTCGATGGCTTCATAACCCAGGACGCCCGCCTCGGCGACCGTCGGAAGTTGCGGCAAGGCCGCGTTGCGCTTTGCACTGCTCACCGCGAGCGCTCGCAGTTTGCCGCTCTTGAAGTGGTGGATGGCCGACGGGATCGTCGCGAAGAGCGTCGACACCTCGCCTGCCACGATCGCGACGACCGCCGGCCCGCCGCCTTTGTAGGGCACGTGCTGAACCTTGATGTTCGCCATGTGCGCGAAGCGCGCGTTCGCGAGATGGTTCGCGCTGCCGTTGCCCGCCGACGCGTAGGTGAGCGTGCCGGGCTTCGCCCTGGCGAGCGCAATGTATTCCTTTACCGAGCGCGCCGGTATCGACGGGTGCACCGACAGCACCATGGTGACGATCGACACGAGGCCCACGGGCGCGAGGTCTTTTTGCGCGTCGAAGGGCATTTTCCGGTAGATGAACGGATTCGCCCCGTAGGCGATGTTCGCGACGCCGACGGTATAACCATCCGGCGCGGACTTGGCGACAATGTCGAGTCCTATCATCGAGGCGGCGCCGGGCCTGTTGTCTACGAACACCTGCTGTTCGAGCACTGCGGTCAAGCGCGGCGCGAAGATGCGAAACAGCACATCGGTCGAGCCGCCCGGCGAGTAGGGCACGATGATGCGGATCGGCTTGGACGGATAACCCTGCGCGGCAGAAGGCGCGGCATGCACGAAGCAGAGCACTGAAGAGAGCACGATCGCGGCGTGATGCACGGCTGGCTTCATGAATTCCTCCGGTGGTAGCGGCGTCGGATCGCCGGTCATTCTGCAATTCTTCTGTGCGCTAGAATAACCGAAAACATCCGGCGTCAATGCGCCGTCCCCGCACTTCCCGCGATCGAAGGAGGTCCCCATGGCGCAGCGTAAGCGCCCCGAAGAGCTGCGCAGTCACCTGTCGTTCGGCGTGAAGGACCTGCGCTCGTTCAGCCACCGCTCCCGCGCATTGCAGATGGGTTATACGCGCGAGGACTTCGCCGGCAAGCCCGTCATCGCGATCCTCAGCACGTGGAGCGATCTCAATCCGTGCCACGCGCATTTCAAGCAGCGCGTCGAGGAAGTGAAGCGCGGCGTGTGGCAGGCGGGCGGTTTTCCGGTCGAGCTTCCGGCGCATTCGGTCTCCGAGACCTATCTCAAGCCGAGCTCGATGATGTACCGCAACTTCCTCGCGATGGAGGCCGAGGAGTTCCTGCGCGCGCACCCGGTCGACGGCGCGGTGCTGATGGGCGGCTGCGACAAGACGACGCCCGGGCTCCTCATGGGCGCGATCAGCATGGGGCTGCCGATGATCTACATGCCGGCGGGACCGATGCTGCGCGGCAACTGGCACGGCCAGCCGCTGGGCTCGGGGAGCGACACCTGGAAATACTGGGCGGAGCTGCGCGCCGGAACGATCACCGAGAGCGAGTGGCAGGAAGTGGAAGAGGGCATCGCGCGCTCGTTCGGCCACTGCATGACGATGGGCACCGCCTCGACCATGACTTCGGTCGCGGAGACGCTCGGGCTCACGCTTCCGGGTGCCGCTTCCATACCCGCCGCCGATGCGAACCATCCGCGCATGGCGGAGAACAGCGGCCGGCGCATCGTGGACATGGTGTGGGAAGACCTGAAGCCTTCCGACATACTGAGCGCGAAATCTTTCGACAACGCGATCACGGCGATACACGCGCTCTCCGGTTCGACCAACGCCATCATTCACCTGACCGCGATCGCCGGACGCGCGGGCATCGCGCTCTCGCCCGAGCGTTTCGACGAGCTTGCGCGCACGACTCCGGTGCTCGCGAACGTGCGGCCCGCCGGCACCAAGTACCTGATGGAGGACTTCTACTACGCAGGCGGTTTGCGCGCGCTGCTGGCGGAGCTCGGCGAGAAGCTCTGCCTGGACGCCCTGACCGTGAACGGCAGAACGCTCGGCGAGAACATTGCGGACGCGAAAATCTATAACGACGACGTGATCCGCCCACGCTCGAAACCGCTTTCCGAGACCGGTGGTCTCGCCGTGCTGCGCGGGAACCTCGCGCCGAACGGCGCGATCATCAAGCCGACCGCGGCGGAGCCGCATCTCCTCAAGCACACGGGTCGCGCGGTGGTGTTCAGCGATTACAACGACCTCGCTGCGCGCATCGACGACGAAGCGCTCGAAGTCGACGAAAATTCGGTGCTGGTGCTGAAGAATGCGGGGCCGCTCGGCGGCCCGGGCATGCCCGAGTGGGGGCAGCTGCCGATCCCGAAGAAGCTCCTGAGGAAAGGCGTGCGCGACATGGTGCGCATTTCGGATGCGCGCATGAGCGGAACGTCGTACGGCACGTGCGTGCTGCACGTCGCGCCCGAGTCGTACATCGGCGGACCGCTCGCGTTCGTGCAGGACGGCGATTTGATCGAGCTCGACGTGGACGCGCGGAAGCTCGAGCTCAAGGTGAGCGATGCGGAGCTCGCCGGGCGTCGCGCGAAGTGGAAGGAGCCCGAGCCCCGATACACGCGCGGCTACGGTGCTCTTTTCGCCCGGCACATCACGCAGGCGGACAAAGGCTGCGACTTCGACTTCCTGCACGGCGGCGCGCCGACGCCGGACCCGGAAATACACTGAGGCGGTGACGAGTGACGGGTATTTAGGCTCTCATTGTCTGATTCAGGGCTCGTTGCGATCGAACCACGCGTCACCAGTCACTCGTCACCAGTCACTCGAAGAAAGAGGGAAACATGGAACTGCCAGTGAACGAATTCAAGCGGGCGATTCAGGCCGGCAAGCCGCAGATCGGAATCTGGTCGAGCCTGTGCAGCAACATCTCGGCCGAAGCGCTCGCCGATGCTGGGTTCGACTGGGTGCTGCTCGACACCGAGCATTCGCCCAACGAGCTTCCCCTCGTCCAGGCGCAGCTCGACGGCATCGCGTACGGGAAGGGAACGACCGAGGCCATCGTGCGTCCGGCGTGGAACGACATCGTGCTCATGAAGCGCTATCTCGATGTCGGCGCGCGCACGCTCCTCATACCGTACGTGCAGAACGTCGAGGAGGCGAAGCGCGCGGTGACGGGGCTCCGCTATCCGCCGGGCGGCATGCGCGGGGTGTCGGGCTGCACGCGCGCCAATCGCTACGGGCGGGTCAAGGATTACTTCAAGCGCGTGCACGACGAAGTGTGCCTGCTGCTCCAGGTCGAGACGTGCACCGCGCTTTCGAACCTCGAAGCGATCGCGGAGCTCGACGGCGTCGACGGCATTTTCATCGGACCGAACGACCTCGCGGCCGACATGGGTTACCTCGGCAACTGGCAGCACCCCGAAGTGTGGAAAGTCATGGAAGACGCGTGCAAGCGGATCCGCAAGACGGGCAAGGCGCCGGGTATCCTCGTGGGGGAAGCCGACGGCCAGCGCTGCATCGACATGGGTTACCTCTTCGTCGCGGTCGGAAGCGATCTCGTCATGCTCGCGCGCGGCGCGGATGCGCTCGCCGCGAAGTTCAAGAAGTAGTCCGAGACTGTTAAACCACCCCCATCCCATCCTTCCCCCTGAAGGTTCCCCGAGGGAACCTTCGGCGGGCGGTGAACGAACAGAGGAGAACCAAAGGTTCCCCTCCGTAACCCCCCTTCCTTCAGCTGCCACCCCTCCCCATCAGGGTCCATCAGGGGGAGGGTCGGGGTGGGGGTGGTTCTGACATGACTCATCCCCTCGTCAAAGCCGGCACGGCGCTCGTCTTCGCGCTCGCCGTTGTCGTCTTCTTCCTGCCGCCGCCTGCCGGCTACACCGCGCAGACCATGCACGCGGGCGCGCTGTGCGTGCTCGTCGTAGGGCTGTGGGCGCTCGGCTCGCTCGCCGAGCACATCGTCGCGCTGCTCTTTTTCCTGCTCGCGATGATCCTGGCGATCGCGCCGGCGAGCGCGGTTTTCTCGGGCTTCGCCTCGGGCACGCTGTGGCTGGTGCTGGGCGGGCTCATCATGGCGGAAGCGGTGAACCAGACCGGGCTCGGGGTGCGCCTCGCGCGATTCCTCATCGGCCGCCATGCCCTGTCGTACCGCGCGCTCATCGCCGCGGTCGTTTTCGTCTGCGCGCTCATGTGCGTCGTGATGCCCGCGACCGTGAGCCGGATCCTGCTGCTGCTGCCGATCATGGCGGCGGTCGCGCAAAGGCTCGGTCTCAAACGGGGAAGCGCCGGTTACGACGGCGTTGCGCTCGCCGTGATCATGACCAATTACCAGGTCGGCACCGTTTTCCTGCCGGCGAATGCGCCCAACCTCGTGCTCGCGGGCGCGGCGGAAACGCTTTACGGCATCACGTTCATCTACGGCGAATGGCTGCTCGTGCAGCTGCCGGTGATGGGGATCCTCAAGGCGCTCACGATCATCGGGCTCATCTGGTTGCTCTTTCCCGACGAGACTCGCGCCGCGGAAACCGAGGCCGCGCACACGCCGTTGAGCGGCGCAGAGAAGCGACTCACGGTGATCCTGCTCGCGGCAGTCGCGCTGTGGACGACCGATTTCGTGCACGGCGTGCACCCGGGCTGGATCGGCCTCGGCGCCGGGCTCGCGACGCTGCTCCCTCACGTCGGCGTGATGCCGGTCGCGAGCTTCAACGAGCGCGTTAAGTTGACGCCTTTCTTCTACATCGCGGCGATCCTCGGCCTGGGCGCGCTGATGGTCGAGACCGCACTTTCGCGCGCGCTCGGCGAGGCGCTGCAGTCGGGACTGCAGCTCGAGCGGGGGCGCGACGCGCTCAATTTCGGGATACTCGCACTGCTTGCGACGGCTGCCGGAGGCCTGGTGACGAACGTCGCGCAGCCCGCGCTGCTTGCGCCGCTTGCAAGCCATTTCGCGGAAGCCGCGGGCTGGCCGTTGAAAGCCGCGCTCATGACGATCGTGCTCGGCTTCACGACGGCGATCTTCCCGTATCAGGTTCCGCCGATGCTCGTAGGCGCGCAGGTCGCGGGGCTGAAGCTGCGCCGGGTGCTGCGTATCACGGTGCCGCTTGCGGTGGTGAGCCTCTGCGTGCTCCTGCCGATCAACTATTTCTGGTGGCGCGCGATCGGCTACTTTGGAAAATAGGTTCCGACCCGGGTTTTGAAAGGAGCGCTATGAGCAGCAAGCTGTTTACGCCGTGGTCCATCGGGCGCATGGAGCTTCCGAACCGCATCGGGATCGCACCGATGTGCCAGTACAGCGCGGCCGAAGGCTCAATGACCGACTGGCACGTGCAGCATCTCGGCAACCTCGCGCTTTCGGGTGCGGGCATGCTCGTGATCGAAGCGACGGGAGTGACGGCGGAAGGGCGCATCACGCCATGGTGCACCGGGCTCTGGTCCGACGAGAACGAAGCGGCGATGAAGCGCGTGGTCGACTTCGTGCGGACGATCTCGCCGGTGCGCATCGGCGTCCAGTTGAACCACGCGGGGCGCAAGGCCTCGGCGCAGCGGCCGTGGGAAGGGCGCGGGCCGCTCGCGGCGAGCGAAGGCGCGTGGACCACGGTCGCGCCGTCGGCGATCGCGCTCGCTCCGGGCTGGCCTGTACCGGCGGTGCTGGATCGCGGCGGCCTCGACCAGCTTCGGGATGCGTACGTCGCGGCGGTACGACGCGCGGCGCGCATCGGCCTCGACTTCATCGAGATGCATTCGACGCACGGTTATCTTCTCTCCGAGTTCCTGTCGCCGCTCGCCAATCAGCGCGCCGACGCGTACGGCGGCAGCCTGGAGAACCGCATGCGTTTTCCGCTCGAGATATTCGAGTGCCTGCGCGAGGCGTGGCCGCGCGACAAACCGATTGGCGCGAAGATTTCAGGGACTGATTTCGCGCCCGGCGGCTGGACGCCGGAGAATGCCGTCGTCTACGCGCGGGAGCTCAAGGCGCGCGGTTGCGATTACGTGACGGTGTCGGGAGGCGGTGTCGTGCTCGATGCGAAAGTGCCCGTGTCTCCCGGCTATCAGGTGCCTTACGCCGAGCAAGTCCGGCGGGAAACCGGAATCGCGACCGGCAGCGTCGGGCTTATCGCGAACGCCAGGCAGGCGGAGGACATCATCGCGAGCGGCAAGGCCGATTTCGTCTCGCTCGCGCGCGGCATGCTGTTCGATCCGCGGTGGCCGTGGCACGCGGCGCTCGCGCTGGGGGCGGACGTCAAGTACCCGCCGCAGTACGAAAGGGCGCACCCGAAAGCGTGGCCTGGCGCGAAAGATTGGATGGCTTGAAAATGGATTCCGGATCGCGCCGCAGCGCGGCGCGTGCGAGTGCGCGAGCTGCACAGCCGGTGCATCAAGCACCGGCTCGCAGTTCGTGCGGTGAGCCGCGGCTGTCGATCGTCTGGAGTATGACCGGGCGGCGCCACGCGCGGTGCACGTACTGCAGCACGCGCGAGGCGCGCTCGAGGTCGAGCCCGCGGCCATCCTCTTGGTGCTCGTGCACGAGCACCAGCGTGCCGTCGGTCTTCATTTCTCCGACCTGGATGCGCGGCGAGCCGTAGTTGAATTTCGGCGCGAGAATCGCTTCGCGCACCTGGTTCACGTCGCGCGTATTGATCTTGATCCCTTCGTCGTTCTTGGCTTCGAAGACGAAAAGTCCCAGCTTGTCGGCGAGCTCGGCGTCCAGATAGTTGCGCACGAAACCGAAATCGTCCTCGTCGCGCCGGATCTCGCGCGCGCGGTCGATACCCTGTTTCTCCACGATGCGCTCCCACATCGTGAAGCCGAGGTGGTACGGATTGATCGCCAGCGCCGCCTGCTGCTCGGCGGCAAAAGGCCGCACCACGTTCGAGTGGCACGTGACCGCGTCGAGATAAAGGTCCTCGGGCAGGAAATCGGCTTCGCGCAAAAGCCGCGCGTGCCAGTACGTCGCCCAGCCTTCGTTCATGATGTTGCACGCGAAGACCGGATAGAAATAAAAGGACTCGTGGCGTACCGCGAGAAAAATGTCGCGCTCCCAGTCTTCCATCTCCGGACCGTACTGCGCGATGAACCACAGCAGGTCGGATTCGGGACGCGGCGGCACCGGCGCGTTCCTGCGCTCGCGCGACTGCTCGGCCGGGGCACCCTCGCCCGGAAGATTGCGGAAGCGCCCGCTGAACGGATCGTCGCGCGCGATGCGCTCGGTGGTATCGACGAACTTCGGATACAGCGGCCGGTGCAGCTCCTGGTTCACGTCGACGTGTGGCTCGAGCGCGAGGGCCGCATCGAGCATCGCTTCCACCCGCTCCTGGCCGTGATTCTTCACCGCTTGTTCGATGCGGTGCGCCTGCGCTGCGGCGTGCTCGACGATGTTGGTCCCCGACATCTCGGAGAAGCGGGCGAAGAGATGATTGTTCTTCGCGAAATCGGCGTGGCCCAGCACGTGCGCCGTCACCAGCGTGTTCTCGGCGAGGGTATTCGAGTTGACGAGGTAGCCGTGGCACGGATTGCCCGGGAACATCACTTCGAATATCCGCGAGTTGCCCATCGACTGGCGGATCAACTGGTGGACGTAGCGCACGCCGAAAGACCAGTGCGGCATGCGTATCGGCAGCCCGTAGATCGCCACTTCGGTCATGAAGTTGTTCGGCACTAGCTCGAAGTCGACCGGGTGGTAATCGAGCCCGAGCGAGTGCGCGAGCGATTCGATGCGCCCGCCGTATTCGACCAGCGACTCGCTCACCGTCCCGCTGGGTTTGATCATGCCGCTTCGGCTCGCGTCTGCTGGTCCTGGAAGAACTGGCGCAAGGCGTTCCACACGTCCTCGCGGTTGGTGACGCGCGCCATGCCGAGCGGGAGATCCTCGCGCTGGAGGCGCGCGAACACGCCCGACATCTCGGTTTCGGGCGAGATCCCGTAAGCCGGCCTGATCTCGATGAAGCCGCCGTAATTGATGCCTACACACAGCTCGCGGAGCGTCTCGGTGGCGGGCTCGCGGTCGTCGACGAGGTTCTCGCCGTCGGACGCGTAGAAGACGTAGACGTTGTACTGGGAGGGATCGAAGCGATCCCGGATCACGTCCTTGCCGAGCTTGAACACCGTCGACGAGACCGTGCCGCCGGTGCCGCTGGTCTGGAAGAACTGCGCCTCGTTGAACTCCCAGGCTTCCGCGGAGTGGGCGATGAAAGCCGTCTCGACTTTCGCGTACTGGCGCCGTATGCCCTGGAGCGCGAAGAAGAAAAAGGTCTTGGCGAGCTGACGTTCGGTCTCACCCATGCTGCCCGAGACGTCGATGGCGAAGATCACCGCCGCGTTCGTCGCCGGTTTCGTCCGCCGCACGAGCTGACGAAAGCGCAGGTCGTCGTCGGTGAAAGGCGCCGGATTGGTCTGGATCGCACGGCGCCGGATCGCCTGCTTTACCGTGCGGCGGCGATCGAGGCGCGAGCGCACGCCGCGCTTGTCCCACCCCTCGCGCACGAACTCCTCGTCTTCCACGCGGCCGGAGAGCTTGGGCTTCAAGTCGGGAAGCTTCAATTCCTCCCACAGCCAGTCGAGCACGTCCTCGACCTTCAATTCGAGCACGAACTGGAGGTCGCCCTGGCCGCTGCCGGCTTCGCTGCCTTTCTCGTCGCCCTGCTGCGGCTGCCCCGGACGCAGCACCTGACCGGGCTCCCCGGCGCCCTGTCCCGCGCCGGTCTGGCTCTCAGGATCGCGGAGGCGAAAGCGCGCGTGCTCGGCGAGGCGCACGGGGACGAGCACCGTCTGCCCGCCCGAACCCGTGAGCACGTCGGGGCCGGAGATCAGGTTCGGGAGGCTCTTCTCTACCGATTCGCGAACTTTCTCGTTGTGCCGCAGCCAGTCGCGCGCTCCCCGCGAGAAGAGGTCGTACCAGCCGATCTCGGCGGAGATGCGCGAGGCGGGCTGCCAGCGCGATAGCAGGGGGCGAGCGTATTCACTCATGGTGCGTCCTCGCGAACCGCCTGGGCCGGGGCCGACACGGTGTGCCTCACGCTACTCCTGCGCGAGCAGCGTGGTGACGTAGTTGAGCGCTTCCCGGGCGCTGTGGACGTCGTAGCCGTATTCGTCGATGAGGCGCTTCTCGACCACCGAGATCTTCTGTTTCGCCTCTTCGTCGGGCCG
>CAZULX010000583.1:0-3689 GCA_964621335.1 uncultured Streptomycetaceae bacterium | reverse complement strand
GCCTTGAAAGGCGGAAGCGCGACGCCTGCGAGCGGCACGAGCTCGTAGGCGTTGATGCACTCGGCTTCATAGGTCACCGACCTGACCCGCACCTCCAGAGTCGGCCCGCTCATGCGCGCTGCGAGCGCCCTTCCATCACTGGAAGGTGAGCCCCGTTTCCTTCACCAGGCGCCGATACGTCGAGTACGACCGGTTGGCGAGGTCCCTGAAGTATTCCGGCGTGTGCCCCGGCGTTATCGTGTAGCCCGCGCGCTCGAGCACCGCTCTCACGTCGGGCTCGAGCAGCGCCTTGTTCACTTCGGCGTTGATGCGCTTCACGATCGCGGGCGGCATTCCGGCGGGGCCCGCGAATCCGAGCCACGGCTCGGGCATCGCATAGCCCGGAAAACCGCTCTCCGAGACCGTGGGCAGATCGGGATAGGCCTTGCTGCGATGGTCTTCCACCACCGCGAGCCCGCGGAGCTTGCCCGACTTGATGTGCGGGAGCACCGTCGAGAGGTGCAGTATCCCCATGTTGACGTGCCCGCCGACAAGATCGGTGAGCGCCTGCGCGCCGCCTTTGTAGCTCACCTGCGTGAGCGGAATGCCGATCGCGCGGCTGAGCGAGGTCCCCGTGAGGTGCTGGAGCCTCCCCGCGCCGGCGGTGCCGTACTTGAGCACGCCGGGATTCTTCTTGCCGTAGTCGACCAGCGATTTCATCGAATCGGCGGGCACCGAAGGATGCACCGCAATCACCGTGGTCGAAGTCACCGCCGCGACGATCGGTGTCAGGTCCTTGATCGGGTCGAAAGGCGGGTTCTTCAGCGTGAGCGGTATCAGGTAGAGGCTGCCCGAAGTCGCGAGGAGCGTGTAGCCGTCCGGCGCCGCGGCGGTCACCAGGCTCACGCCGATCACGCCGGAGGCGCCGCCGCGATTGTCGACCACCACCTGACCGAGCGTGTCGGAGAGCTTCTTCGCGATCGGCCGCGCGAACGTGTCGTTCGCCCCGCCCGGGGGATAGGGAACGATCAGCCGAATCGGACGGTTGGGATAGCCCTGCTGTGCCGCTGCGACGAGCGGCAGGCAGAGCGACGCGATCAAAAGCGCACGTAACATCATTCTCTCCTCGTTTCTTTTAGCGCACCTTACGCAAAGTTGTCCGTGTCTCTCTCAGGCTCTAGACGCGCACGACGAAATCCATTTCGATCAGCACACCGCGAGTGAGCTGCGAGACGCCGACCGCAGTGCGCGCGGGCAACGGGCCCGCTCCGATGCAATCCAGATAAGTCTTGTTCACGCGCTCGATCAGGCGCTCGAAATCGACAAGATGGATGCGAACGAAAGCGAGATGACGCCGCTCGAGCCCGGCCGCGCCGAGGATCGCGTCGAGGTTCTCGAAAATTTTCCGCGTCTGGGTCTCGATTTTCTCCGGTATCGGCACGCGGTCGTTGGCGAGGTCGACCGGCCGCACGCCCGAGATATAGCCGACGTCGCCGACGACCATCATGTCGCAGGAAAGCCTGCTGCGCTCGCTCTCGGGTGCGACCGTGATGCGCTTCGGTTCCGCCATGACCGTCACGCCTGCACCGGCGCGGTTTTACCGCACAGCTCGTCGAGGATACCGAGGATGCGCTGCCGCGCCACTTCGTCGCGCTCATCGGCGGGCACGTCGTCGGTGCCGACGATGGCTTTCGCGGCCCGGTTGCCGAATTCGTAAAGCGCTTTCGGGTCGGACAAGGCGGCCGCATCCGGCAGGGGCAGGATCACTTCGTGCGCGTAAGTGCGCACCGGCCTCTCCGGCTGCGGCAGGCGCGGGACCTCGGGCACCTTGCCTTCGCGCGTGGTGTTGATCGCTTTCGCGAGCATGCGCCGGATCTGCACCACGCCGCGGTCGGTCGTTCCCAGGTGCTCGGCTTTGCGGTTGACGATGGGGCCCGGGCTCACCACCACATCGTAGTCGCCGGGCTCGCGCTGGCGCTCCTTGTAAGGGCGCTCTGCGGTCTGCCCCACGAGAGGCATCTTCTCGACGCCGTAATCGTCGAGCGAGCGGCTGCGCGGCGCCGAGCGCTCGTCCCAGTGCGCGGCGCCGATGTAGAGCGAGTTGTGATCGTCGAGCGGCACCGCCCAGCGCGTCGAAGTCGCGTGCGCGCGCACCGATTCCTTCAGGGCCTTCTTCACGCCCGAAGTGAACTGCGCGACGTTGGGGAGCATGAGCTCGCCCGCGCGTATGAAGACGCTGTCGTCCAACTTGCGCGTCGCCATCGAGAGCATCCCCAGCGGCGTCTCGACGAAATCGAGCTGCGGCAGCACCTTGAAAGCGGGTGCGAACTGCTCTCCGCTTTCGCTCATGATCGCGTGCAGGAAAGCGTTGTGTATCGGATCGGCCGCGTTCTCGACGATTTGCAGCCAGTTCGCCGGAACCGTGATCTTGAAAGGCGCGATCGTCGTGCCGGGGTAGCAGAAAGTGTCGTAGATCGGAAATTCCGGCACGGCGTCGGGCGCTCCCATGTAGGCGAAGAGGAGACCGTGCTCCTCGCGCACGCGGTAGGCCCCCTGGCAGAAGTTCGCCTTGATGCGGCTCGAGTCGGGCTCGGCGGGCGTGTCGAGGATGGTGCCGTCGCAGTCGAAATGCCAGCCGTGGTAGCAGCAGCGGATGCCGCGCTCGGCGATGATGCCGAACTCGAGCGACGCGCCGCGGTGTGCGCACAGCCGGTGCAGCAGTCCCAGACGTCCCGATTTGTCGCGGAAGACGACAAGGTCTTCGCCCAGCAGCCGCACCGCTTTAGGCAGCTCGCCCAGCTCGGAGGCGATCAGGAAAGGCTGCCAGTAGCGGCGCATGTATTCGCCGCACGGGGTGCCCGGACCGACGTGCGTCAACAGCGTGTCGTCGTTCTGCGGCGCGCGATTGTAGTAACCCCCGTAAGGCATTCTCTTCGGTGCCGCCGCCTGCGCTTTGGATTCCTGTGCCATGCGTGCTCCTGTAGTCCTCGCGTGAGCGGTCAGCCGCGGCCTTGTATCGTCCCGGCGCAATCGCCGAAGCCGATGGTGGCATAGCCTTCGCGCTGCGCGCTCGCGCGGAAAATGATCTCGTCGCCGTCTTCGATATACGTGCGCGTCTCTCCCGAAGGCAGCGGGATCGGCGTCTTGCCGCCGTCGCACAGCTCCGCGATGCTCGCAAAAGCCGGTTTCTCGGGGCCCGAGATCGTCCCGCTTCCGAAAATGTCCCCCGGCTGCAGGTTGCAGCCGCCGCAGGTGTGGTGCGCGACCATCTGCGCGACCGTCCAGTACAGATGATTGGTGTTGCTCAACGTCAGGCGATGCGCCGGCATGCCTTTCGCGCGCATCGCTTCGGTCCTGATGAGCGCTTCGATATGCATGTCGATCGCGCCTTCCTGCTGGTCCTTGTCGTCCCAGAGATAAGGCAGCGGGCGCGGGTCTTCGGCTGCGCGGGGACGCTGCGGCCGGCGATACGGCGCGAGTGCCTCGGCGGTGACCACCCATGGCGAGATCGTGGTCGTGAAAGTCTTGGCATTGAAAGGCCCCAGCGGCTGGCCTTCCCAGCCCTGCACGTCGCGCGCCGACCAGTCGTTCAGCATGCAGAAGCCGACGATGTGCCCGGCGGCCTCGGAGATCGGGATCGGCTCGCCGAGCTCGTTACCGGGGCCGATCCACACGCCGAGCTCGAGCTCGAAATCGAGCCTGCGCACCGG
>CAZULX010000582.1:0-3933 GCA_964621335.1 uncultured Streptomycetaceae bacterium | reverse complement strand
GCTGGACCCCGCGTCGCGCGGGCTCATCGCGAAATGGCGCGAGCAGCCGGGCATGCTCGGCCTGCGGTTCACCTTTCACATCCCCCAGCTCGTGACGCTGATGAAGGCCACATGGACTGGGTGTGGGGCGAGGCTTCGAGCGCGGGTGTTCCGATCTACGTGCTGGTCCCGCATCCGCTCGCCTATTTGATAGACGAGGTGGCGCAGCGCCACCCCGATCTCCAGCTCGTGATGGATCACCTGGGACTGAACAGCAAGCAGAAAGACGACGAGGCTTTCAGGGAATTCGACAAGCTGCTCGCGCTCGCGAAACGCCCGAACGTGGCAGCCAAGGTGAGCGCGCTGCCGTGTTATTCGACCGACCGCTATCCCTATAGATTGATGCACCCTTACATCAGGCGCGCGTACGATGCTTTCGGACCGAAGCGACTCTTCTGGGGGACCGACCTTTCGCGCTCCCCGATTCCCTACCGCCAGCACGTTACGATGTATACGGAGGAGATTCCCTGGCTCACGAGCGGGGACAAGGAATGGATCATGGGCCGCGGAGTATGCGAGTGGATCGGCTGGGATCTGCCGTAATCAGCGATACCACGTCGCGCGCGTGGTCGGGCGCACCGGCTGGCGCATTTTGGTGACTTCGTCGGGATGGGTGAACTTGCGGCGGCTGAGCAGCGTGGACTGCCAGGCGGACATGTGGTCGTTCGCCGCGGTCCGTAAGTAAGTCGCCCAGCCTGCCAGCCATAGCCCCACGCGGGCGATGCGGTTCTGTCGTCTCGCCCCTGCGACAGTCGCGGTTTGTACGTCGTCTTGTGGCATTACGCTCTCCGGTGACATCATCACCGAAGTGCAAGCGACATGCCGGATCGCGCGAAGTCGCTGCGCTAAATCCCTGAAACGTGACGGATTACACAATCTCCCATTGCTGTCGTTGGAAACCGATGCCGAAACGCACCCCGCTGTATGAAACCCACGTTGCCGCAGGCGCAAAGCTCGTCGATTTCGGCGGCTGGGAAATGCCGCTCAACTACGGATCGCAGATCGACGAGCACCACGCGGTACGGCGCGATGCCGGCATGTTCGATGTTTCCCACATGTGTCCCGTCGACATCGGCGGCCCCGATGCGCGAAGGTTTTTGCGCACGCTCCTCGCGAACGACGTCGACAAGCTGCGAGAGCCCGGCAAGGCGCTCTATTCGTGCATGCTGAACGAAGCGGGCGGCGTCATCGACGACCTCATCGTCTATCTGCGGAAGGACGACACTTTCCGCGTTGTCGTCAATGCGTCCACAGCCGAAGGCGACCTCGATTGGATCGAGCAGGTTCGGGCCGGTCGCGGCTTCGACGCGAGCACGATGCCGCGGCGCGATCTCGCGATCATTGCGATACAGGGACCGAACGCGCGCGATAAATTCTGGGCGGCGCGGCCCGGAACGCGCGAGGCGACGCACGGCCTGCGTCCGTTCGTCGCCTGCGAGACCGGCGATCTCTTCGTGGCGCGCACCGGTTACACCGGCGAAGACGGCTTCGAAGTGATGCTGCCGGCCGCGCTCGCGCCGCCATTGTGGGCGGACCTGAAGGCTGCGCGGGTCGCTCCCGCCGGGCTCGGCGCGCGCGACACCCTGCGGCTCGAAGCCGGCATGAACCTCTACGGCAACGACATGGACGCGGGCGTCTCACCGCTCGACGCCGGCCTTGCGTGGACCGTCGACTTGAAATCGGCGCGCGATTTCGTCGGACGCGATGCCCTCGAGCGCCAAGGCGCAACGCGCGCGTTCGTCGGGTTGAAGCTCCTCGAGCGCGGCGTGCTGCGCTCGCATCAGAAGGTCTGCACGCCGCGGGGCGAAGGGGAGATCACCAGCGGGACGTTCTCCCCTACGCTCGGGATCGGCATCGCGATGGCGCGCGTGCCGCTGGAGACCGCGCCGGGCGACAGGGTGGAAGTCGATGTGCGCGGCAAGCGCCTGCCCGCGCAGGTGGTCAGAATACCGTTCGTGCGCAACGGGAAAGCCCCGCACGACGAGAGCGGGCACGCTGCTTGATTTCCTCGCTGGACCGAAACCGAAGATCGCATATGACCACTCTGCACGAGCTCGAGCATCACAATGAGTTCCACGCGCGCCACATCGGCTCGAACGACGCCGAGATCGCCGAGATGCTTGCAGTCGTGGGCGCACCGTCCCTCGATGCGTTGACTGAAGCGATCGTCCCGGCGTCGATCAGGCTCGCGTCGCCGCTCGCGCTGCCGGCTGCGACGGGCGAAGAAGAGGCGCTCGCAAAAATCCGCGCCATCGCGGAGAAAAACCGGGTATTCCGCAGCTTCATCGGCCAGGGTTATTACGGCACCGTGACGCCACCGGTGATCCTGCGCAACATCCTCGAGAACCCGGCGTGGTACACCGCTTACACGCCGTATCAGGCCGAGATCTCGCAGGGGCGGCTCGAAGCGCTGCTCAATTTCCAGACCATGGTTGCCGACTTGACCGGCATGCCGGTCGCGAACGCGTCGCTGCTCGACGAGGCGACCGCGGCCGCCGAAGCCATGACGCTCGCCAAGCGCTCGGCGCGAAGCAAGAGCTCTGTGTTCGTCGTCGCCGCCGATTGCCATCCGCAGACGATCGCAGTGATACGCACCCGCGCCGAGCCGCTCGGCATCGAAGTGCGCGTAGGCGTAGTGCCTGACCTGATGAAAGCGGGAGATTATTTCGGTGTCCTCGTGCAGTACCCCGCGACGACCGGGCTCATCCACGACGTGCGATCGCTCGTCGGCGACGCGCACGCGGCGGGTGCGCTCTTTTGCGTGGCGACCGATCTCCTCGCGCTCGCACTCATCGAAGCGCCCGGCGCGTGGGATGCGGACATCGCCGTCGGCAATTCGCAGCGCTTCGGCGTGCCGCTCGGCTTCGGCGGGCCGCACGCCGCATTCATCGCGTGCAAGGACGCGCTCAAGCGATCGCTGCCGGGGCGGCTCGTCGGTGTCTCCATCGACTCGCAGGGCGAGCCCGCGTATCGCCTCACGCTGCAGACGCGCGAGCAGCACATCAGGCGCGAGAAAGCGACCTCGAACATCTGCACCGCGCAGGTTCTGCTCGCCGTGATCGCCAGCATGTATGCGGTCTATCACGGAGCAGACGGTGTGGTGCGCATCGCGCGCCGCGTGCACCGGCTGACGGCGATCCTGGCCGAAGGCCTGAAGCGTGCCGGCGTGTCGGTCAACGAGAGCTATTTCGACACGCTGCTCGTGCGCGGCATCGACGCCGCGGCGATGCATGCGGCGGCGAACGCGACGGGCATCAACCTGCGCGGCTACGGGGGCGACGAGGGTGCCACGACGATCGGCGTGGCGCTCGACGAAACGGCGACGCGCGCGGAGGTGGAGGCGTTGTGGTCGATCTTCGGAATCGATGCCGACCTCGAGGCGATCGACCGCGAGCTCTCGAGCGAGGAGGAGCCCGGCATCCCGGCACCGCTGCGGCGTGCGACGCCTTTTCTGACCCATCCGGTTTTCAACACGCACCATTCCGAGCACGAGATGCTGCGCTA
Organism: uncultured Streptomycetaceae bacterium; assembly: GCA_964621335.1. Classification (GTDB taxonomy): domain Bacteria; phylum Pseudomonadota; class Gammaproteobacteria; order Burkholderiales; family SG8-41; genus JAQGMV01. The sequence goes on along the minus strand of CAZULX010000582.1, from coordinate 390 downwards.
CATGCGCGCGCTCGCCGACAAGGACCTCGCGCTCGACCGCACGATGATTCCGCTCGGCTCGTGCACGATGAAGTTGAACGCGTCGAGCGAGATGATTCCGGTCACGTGGGCGCAGTTCGCCGCCATCCACCCGCTGGCGCCTGCGCAACAGACGGCGGGTTACCGGCAGTTGATCGGCGAACTCGAGCAGATGCTGGTCGAGTGCACCGGCTACGAGGCCGTGAGCCTGCAGCCGAATTCAGGCGCGCAGGGCGAATACGCGGGACTGCTCGCGATCCGCGCCTACCACCGCGCGCGGGGAGAGGCGCGCCGCGACATCTGCCTCATCCCGGAAAGCGCGCACGGCACCAATCCGGCTTCGGCGCAGCTCGCCGGCATGCAGGTGGTCGG
>CAZULX010000581.1:0-3228 GCA_964621335.1 uncultured Streptomycetaceae bacterium | reverse complement strand
GCGGCGCGTGGGTGCGGAAGTAATTTGACGCCCGTCCTCGTCTTCGACATCGAGACCGTTCCCGACGTCGCGGGCCTGCGCAAGCTGCACGAGGTCGACGCGACCGTACCCGATGCGCAGGTGGCGGCGATGGCATTCCAGCTCCGCCGCCAGGCGGTCGGCCACGATTTCCTGCCGCTGCATCTGCATCGCGTGATCGCGATCTCCTGCGCGCTCTCGGACGGCGACGCTTTCCGGGTCTGGTCGATCGGAGCGGACGCCGAAGCGGGGGTCGACAGCGAGTGCGGGATCATCCAGCGCTTCTTCGACGGGATCGAGAAGTACACGCCGCAGCTCGTCTCGTGGAACGGCTCCGGGTTCGACCTTCCGGTGCTCCACTACCGGGGGCTGATACACGGCGTGCGTGCCCCGCGCTACTGGGACACGGGCGAGGACGACCGCGAGTTTCGCTACAACAACTACATCAGCCGGTATCACATGCGGCACTGCGACGTGATGGATCTCCTCGCGCTCTACCAGGGGAGGGCGGTGGCGCCGCTGGACGAGATCGCGCAGCTCCTCGGGCTTCCGGGCAAGCTCGGCATGGACGGCTCGCAGGTGTGGGACGCGTACCTCGCCGGCCGCCTCGCGGAGATCCGCAATTACTGCGAGACCGACGTCGTCAACACCTATCTCGTTTTCCTGCGCTTCCAGGCGATGCGCGGAGCGCTCACCGCCGAGCAGTACCACGTGCGCTGCGACAGCGTGCGCGCGACGCTCGCACGCTCCGCCGAGCCGCACTGGCAGCTTTTCCTCTCGCGCTGGACGCAGTCCTGAAGCGCGCGGGCACGCGCCCGCCGGTTGCATACGCGACGTGAAAAAACCCGACGCGGCACCCGTACCGCTCGCCATCGAATCGCTGGATCAGGAAGGCCGCGGAGTCGCGCACCGCGAAGGCAAAGTGGTCTTCGTCGAAGGCGCGCTGCCCGGCGAGCGTGTGACCGCTTCGGTCTATCGCAGCAAGCGCTCCTTCGAGCTCGCGCAGGTCCATACGGTGCTCGAGTCCGCGGCGAGCCGCGTCGTGGCGCGCTGCAGATATTTCGGCCTGTGCGGCGGCTGCGCCTTGCAGCACGTCGATCCCGCGACCCAGATCGCGGTGAAGCAGCGGGTGCTCGAGGACGCGCTGGGGCACATCGGCAAAGTGAGGGCGGACGAGATCCTCTCGCCGATCCAGGGGCCGGGATGGGGTTACCGCCACCGGGCGCGTTTCACGGTACGGGACGTTCCCAAGAAAGGCGGGGTGCTCGTCGGGTTCCACGAAAAGCGCAGCAGCTACGTCGCCGACATGCTGAGCTGCGAAGTCGTTCCGGACCGTATCTCGCGCCTGCTCCCGCGCCTGCGCGAGCTCATCGGCTCGCTTTCGATCCGGCAGCGGCTTCCGCAAATCGAGCTCGCGATCGGGGAAGAGGCCCACGTCCTCGTGCTTCGCGTGCTCGAGCCCTTGTCTGCGACCGACGAGTCCACTGTCAGGGCCTTCGCGGACGCGCATGACGTGTACATCTACCTGCAGCCCAGGGGACCGGATACGGTCGTGCCTTTCCATCCGCCGCAAGGCGCCGACCTGCATTACGCGCTGCCGGAGTTCGACGTGCGGATCTACTTCGGCCCGACCGACTTCACGCAGGTCAACCACCAGGTGAACCGCGTGCTCGTGCGGCGCGCGCTGCGGCTGCTCGCGCCGCAGGAGGGCGAGCGCGTCGCGGACTTTTTCTGCGGGCTCGGCAATTTCTCGCTCCCCATCGCACGTTCCGGCGCCGAAGTGCTGGGGCTGGAAGGGAGCGAGTCGCTGGTCGCGCGCGCGCGCGTCAACGCCGGGCGCAACGGGCTCTCGGCGGGGACGCGCTTCGAGGCGATGGACCTCTTCAAGATGGACGCGGCCCGCCTCGCGGCGCTGGGCCGTTTCGACGCGATGCTGATCGACCCGCCGCGCGACGGTGCGGCTGGGCTCGTGAACGCGCTCGGCGAGGACGCCGCGCCTCGCATCGTCTACGTGGCGTGCAGTCCGGCGACGCTTGCGCGAGACGCTGGCGTGCTGGTGCACGACAAGGGTTACACGCTGAAAGCGGCGGGCGTCGTCAACATGTTCCCGCACACGGCGCACGTGGAATCGATCGCGCTTTTCGAGCGGTGACGGGTGACGCGTGACGCGTGACAGGTGACAAAAAAAGCGCCCCGAAGGGCGCTTTTCTAAAGCCTGAGCAGACTCTCTCAGTCGCGTTCGCCGGCGAAAGCCATCAGCAGATGGAGCAGGTTGGCGAAGATGTTGAAGAGGCTCAGGTAGACGCCGGTCGTCGCCATTACGTAGTTCGTCTCGCCGCCGTTCACGATACGGCTCACGTCGTGCAGCAGGAAGAGCGAGAACACCACGATCACGAGCGAGGAGATCGTGAGCGCGAGCGCCGGGATCTGCAGGAACATGTTGGCGATCAGCGCGATCAGCAGCACGATCATGCCGACGAACAGGAACTTGCCCATGAACGAGTAGTCGCGCTTGGTCGTGGTCGCGATCCCCGCCATGATGAAGAAAATCGCCCCGGTGCCGACTGCGGCATAGCCGACGAGCTGCGGGCCGTTCCTGAGCGAGAGCGCGACGGTGAGCAGCGGTCCCAGCCACCACCCGAGCAGGAACGTCATCAGGAGGAGCAGCGCCACGCCCAGGCCGCTGTTGCGGTTGGCGGCGATCGCGAACTGAAGCCCGATGACGGCTCCCAGCAGCACGAACATGCTGATGATCGGGTTCTGCATGATGATGCCGCCCGTCGCCATGCCGATCATGGCGCCGATGACGGTGGGGACCATCGTGAGCGCGAGTAACAGGTACGTGTTGCGCAGCACGCGCTGCTGTTCCAGGCCGATTTCGCCTGAAACAGGGTAAGTGCCACTACGTCGCAGTTGGGGTTGCATGAGGCTAGTCTCCCTCCAGTTGAAAGCGTCTGCGGTAAGACTATAGAAACGCGGGAAAAGTTTCAACGATTACCCGCTGTAATCGCATGAATTTCGGTGCGTAAGTCCCTGGCGCTCGGGGATTTCCCGTACACCCCGAAGGGGTAAGCGCGCCAGCGGCTCAACGCTCGGGCCTTACCGAGAAGCCCAGGCTCGTGCCGGTCGGGCGGCGCGGCGGAAACGAAACCACGTAGTTCACGCGTCGCCCGCACTGCTGGACGGTCCAGAGCTCCTCGGCAGTCTTGC
>CAZULX010000580.1:0-3023 GCA_964621335.1 uncultured Streptomycetaceae bacterium | reverse complement strand
GTTCTTCCTCCGGATCGAGGCGCGTGCCTTTCAACATGTCTGCAACGAGCTTCTCGGTCGGCGGGATTACGGGCAGCCCGTCAGACCACGGCTTCGAGAAAAAGAACTGGACAGCGTCGTAAAAGCTCTCCGGAGCATCGTCTCTGGCCATGGCCCCCTCCGCTTCGATGGTTAAGTTGCATGCTAGACGAGGCTCCGTATGCGCTCAATACATGGGTCGTCATACTGCTATGATTTGCTCGCATAGCAATTGCGCGACTCGGCGCGAATGCCCCGGTGGTCCCCACATTCGACAACCGTACGTTACCCCGGTAGTGTGACGAGCATGCCGCTCGCCCAGTCCAAACTGACCGCCCAGGGCCAGATTTCCGTACCCCCCGAAATTCGCAGGAAGCTCGGGGTCGGGCCTGGATCGATCCTCGAGTGGGATGAGAAGAACGACGAGGTCATTGTTCGGCGAGCCGGGCGGCATACCTCGACGGATGTGCACAATGCGCTGTTTCCCGACGGCGGCCCAGGGCGGGAAACCGCAAGCGTCAAGGAAGGCATCAGACAGCACATCCGGCAGAGGCATGCGCGCCGTTGATACCGATCTGCTGGTACGACTGCTCGCGCTCGCCCACGCAATCGCCCGCAAAGCCGGTCACCTGCCGCTCGGCACTTTCGATCGGAATCTTGCCAAGCTCGACGATACGCACCGCCCCTAGTTAGAGCGTGACAGGAATGCAGGAAATGAATATCGACGTGAAGATGCCGCGCGTCACCATGACCGTGAATGGACGACCGGCGAGCGCCGAAGTCGAGGGGCGGACGCTGCTGGTGCAGTTCCTGCGCGAGCACCTGAAGCTCACCGGAACGCACGTCGGCTGCGACACGACCCAGTGCGGCTGCTGCACCGTGCACGTGGACGGCAAGGCAGTGAAGTCCTGCACCGTGCTCGCAGTGTCGTGCGCCGGCGCGAGCGTCACCACGATCGAAGGACTCGGCGCGGGTGGGAAGCTGCATCCGATGCAGGAAGCGTTTCACCAGCACCACGGCCTGCAATGCGGGTTCTGCACGCCCGGCATGATCATGGCGGCGGTGGGCATCGTGGACCGCAAAGGCCACGACCTCGACGAGCACACCATCCGCGAGCAGCTCGAGGGCAACATCTGCCGCTGCACGGGCTATCACAACATCGTGAAAGCGATCCAGGCGGGCGCGACGGCGATGAAAGAGCCGTTCACCCTTCGGCAAGCTCCGGGCGAACGGGGGGCGCAAACCGTTCGTGCCGAGCCTGTCGAAGCGCGGACGGCTGAAGGCATCGGCGCCCCCGTCCCGCGCAAAGAAGATTTCCGCCTCATCACCGGCGCCGGCACCTTCAGCGACGATTACAACCAGCCCGGACAGGCCTATGCCTACATGGTGCGATCGCCGCACGCGCACGCGCGCATCCGCTCGATCGACGTCCAGCCCGCGATGACGGTGCCCGGCGTCCTCGCTGTCCTCACGGGGCAGGACATGCTCGCCGACGGCCTGAAACCGATACCGCACAACGTCATGACCCTGCATGCCGCCGACCGGCCGCTCGTCAACAAGGACGGCTCGGACATGTTCGTGGCGCCGCAGTATCCCCTCACGCCCGACAAGGCGCGCTACGTGGGCGAGGCGGTCGCGATGGTGATCGCGGAGACGCTGGCGGCGGCGCGCGACGGCGCGGAGCAGGTCGCCGTCGACTATGAGGTGCTGACGCCGGTCACCGGCACGGTCGCGGCAGCCCAGCCGGACGCACCGCGCGTGTGGGACGAGCACACGTCGAACGTCTGCCTCGATGCCGAGGCGGGGAATCGCGAAGCGACCGAGGCCGCGTTCGCGCGCGCCGCGCACATAGTCAGGTTCGAGACGTGGGTGCAGCGCGTCACCGGCGTCCCCATGGAACCGCGCGCCGCGGTCGGCGTATACGATTCCGCGACCGGGCACTACACGCTTTACGCCGGGAGCGGCGGCACGGTGCGGCTCAAGAACGACCTCGCGATCATGCTCGACGTGCCGGCGACGACGTGTCGCGCCGTCATGCACGACGTCGGCGGCAACTTCGGCACGCGCGGCATGATCTATCCCGAGCACGCGCTGGTCGCGTGGGCGGCGCGCCGCGTGGGACGCCCGGTCAAGTGGACGTGCGAGCGCCAGGAAGCCTTCGTCAGCGACTACCAGGGCCGCGATCTCGCCGTCGAGGCCGAGCTCGCGCTCGACGCGCAGGGCAATTTTCTCGCGATGCGCGGCTCGAACATCGGCAACGCCGGCGCGCACACCGGGCGCTTCTCGCCGCTCCAGAAGGGCGTCGAGATCATGACGAGCATCTATCGCATTCCCGCGGCCTGCTTCCGCGCGCGCGCGGTCGTGAGCAACACCGCCCCCACCCGCCCCTACCGCAGCTCCGGCCGGCCCGAAGTGATGTTCGTCATGGAGCGGTTGATCGACCTCGCGTGTCGCGAGCACGGCTTCGACCGCGCCGAGTTGAGGCTGCGCAACCTCCTCACTTCCGCCGAGCTGCCCCATACCAACCCGTTCGGCATGACCTACGACAGCGGCGACTATCCGGGAGTGATGCAGAAGGCGCTCGACCTCGGCGACTGGTCGGGCTTCGCCGAGCGCAAGCGAGAAGCGCGCAAGCGGGGAAAATGCCGCGGCATCGGCGTCGCCAATTACGTCGATACCGCGACGGGCGCCCCGCGCGAGCGCGCCGAGATCACGGTGCATCCGGAAGGCCGCGTCGACGTCGTCATCGGGACGGTTTCCCAGGGCCAGGGCCATGAAACGAGCTTCGCCCAGCTCGTCACTGAATTTCTGGGCGTGCCGATCGGGAAGGTGGAGATCATCACCGGCGACACGGCCATCGTGAAAGTCGGCGGCGGCGCCCACTCCGGCCGCGGCATGCGCCTCGGGAGCATCGTCATCTGGAACGCGTCGAACAAGATCATCGAGAAAGGAACGCGCCTCGCGGCGCGGCTCTTCGAGTGCGATCCGAGCGGCGTCCGCTTCGA
>CAZULX010000579.1:0-3596 GCA_964621335.1 uncultured Streptomycetaceae bacterium | reverse complement strand
GTTTCGCCTTCAGCGCGCAGCTTCTTCACTTCCGCCATCTGTGCTGCGGAAATCTTCGCTTTCGGCAGGGCGGCGTCGATCGCTTTCATCTCTGCCGGACAGCGGCTGGCGAGCGTTGCGGTGCTGGTCAGGGCGAGCGCTGCGGCTACGAGCATGGTGCTTATCTTCATGTCATACTCCTCTCGAGGACGGCGGAAAGTCCGCCATACAGTTTAAGCTTACGGTCCGGGCGCCACAACTTCCTACCGACAAACAAGCCGAGCACAGCCGTTATTCCCATCGCTTTGACTCCGGAGTCGATCGCGGATCGGCTCACGCGGCCCGCACCTCCACCCGAAGCCGAGGATCTGCACGTCGCCACCCTGGGCGCAGGCACCCGCGTGACCGAAGCGGCGGTCCTGGTGCCGCTCGTCGCGCGCGCGGGCGCGGTGCAGGTCCTCCTCACCCAGCGTACCGCGCATTTGTCCGACCACGCCGGGCAGATCAGTTTCCCCGGCGGCCGGGTCGAGCCGGAGGACGCCTCGCGCGAGGACACGGCACTGCGCGAAACCGAGGAAGAGATCGGGCTTGCCCGCAACCGCGTGAGGCTGCTCGGGAGGCTGCCCCATTACGACATCCCCTCGGGTTTCCGGATCACGCCGGTGGTCGGCTGGATCGAAGCCCCGTTCGAGCTCACGCTGGACGCGTTCGAAGTCGCAGCGGTGTTCGAGGCGCCACTCACGCACTTCCTCGATGCGTCGCGGTATCAGCGCCGGGATTACCGTTTTCGCGGGCGTCACAGGCATTATATGGCGATACCGTTCGAGGGCCGCTACATCTGGGGCGCGACGGCAGGCATGCTCTACAGCTTCTCGCGGCTGATCGCGATGACATGAGCATCGCGGGCCGGGCGCGGCATCGCGCCGGCCTGCGCGTTGTGTCACCATAGCCCGCACGGGGGGAGAAGCCGAAGCACTTCCGGCGGGCGCGCATGAACCAGAACGACACGCCACGAGAGCGCGGGGCAGCCGTCATCCTGACGGGCGGCGGCGCGCGGGCGGCTTATCAGGTGGGGGTCGTGCGTGCGCTGAGCGAGTTCCTGCCGCTCGACGCGGCGTGTCCGTTTCCGATCATCTGCGGCACTTCGGCGGGCGCGATCAACGCCGCGGTGCTCGCCGTGGAAGCGCACAGCTTCAGGCGCGGCGTGCGCCGGCTGATGGCGGTATGGAAGAACATCCGGGTCGAGCACGTCTACCGCGCCGACCCTGTCGGGGCGCTGCACAACAGCGCGCGCTGGATCGGCGCGGTGCTGACCGGCGGCGGCTCCGCCAGCCGGCCTGTCTCCCTGCTCGACTCGAGCCCGCTCGATGCGCTGCTCGAGCGATATCTCGATCTCAGCGCAATACAGCGCAACATCGACGCGGGTTATCTCACGGCTTTCGGCGTCACGTGCTCCGGCTACAGCTCGGGGCAGTCGGTGACTTTCTATCAGGCGCGGCCCGGCCTGGAGGGCTGGAAGCGGGCGCGGCGGGTGGGCGTCGAGATGCCGATTACGCGCGAGCATCTGGTGGCATCGAGCGCGCTGCCTTTCATTTTCAGGCCGGTGCACATCAATCGTGAATATTTCGGCGACGGCTCGATGCGACAGATAGCGCCGGTGAGTCCGGCGCTCCATCTCGGGGCGGACAGGCTGCTCGTGATCGGCGTCGGAAGGCAGCTCGCGCCTGACGGCGAGCGTGCCGCATCCCACGGCTATCCGTCTCTCGCGCAGATTGCAGGCCATGCGCTGAACAGCATTTTCCTGGACAGCCTCGAGGTCGACCTCGAGCGGCTCGAGCGCATCAACCGTACGCTCGACATGATCCCTTCGGAGGTTTTGAATCGCTCCCGCTATCCGCTGCGCCGGGTAGAGGTGCTCGTCATACGGCCCAGCGTCGATCTCGAGAAGATCGCTGCGGCTCACGCGCAGGAGCTGCCGCGCACGATACGGATGCTGCTCGCTACCGTCGGCGGGCTGAAGCGCAACGCGTCCAACCTGCTTTCGTATCTGCTCTTCGAGCGCGGCTATTGCCGCGCCCTCATCCGCCTGGGCTACGACGACACGATCGCGCGCAAGGATGAGCTCACCGCGTTCATGCGCGAAGCAGAGCCGGCTCGCCGGGCGGATTAGAGGGACGTTTATTGCCACTCGGGCTCAACGCCGGTATAAAGAAACGATCATGAGCAGGGCATTTGTCAAGGAAAGCGACGACGACACGATCGCGGGCGAGCTTCCCGAGCGTCCGCTGTCCCCGCACGCGAACTACGTCACGCCGAAAGGGCTCGAGCTCCTGCAGGCGCGCGTGCGCGAGCTCACCGAGCAGCACGACGAGCTGAAGCGGCAGATCGACGATGATTCCGGCGCACGCCAGAAGCTGCGCGAAACCGAGCGCGATTTGCGCTATTTTCGCTCGCAGCTCGAGCGCGCGACGCTCGTCGACGCGCAGCACCAGCCGCGCGACGAAGTGCATTTCGGCGCGATCGTGAAGATCGAGGACGAAGAGGCGAACGAGCAGGAATTCGCGATCGTCGGCGACGACGAGGCCGACGTGGCGGCGGGCAAGATCAGCTGGGCTTCGCCGCTCGCGCGCGCGATGATCGGCGCGAAAGTGGGCGAAACGATCGCGTGGCGCCGCCCGGCAGGCGAGGCCGAGTTGTCGATCGTCCACATCCGCTATCCTTAGAGCTTAGAGCCGGGTCCGCAGTTCGGTTCCATAAGTGACTTTCCTCTCTCTCCTCGCGGCGCTCCTGCTCGAGCAGGTGCGGCCCTTGCGGCAGGCAAACCCGGTATATGCCGCGTTCGAGCGCTACGCCGCCGCGCTCGAGCGTCAGTTGAACGCGGGGCAGTACTATCACGGCGCGGTCGCATGGCTGCTCGCGGTGCTGCCCGTGGTCGCGGTGACCGTGCTGGTCTACCACCTGCTCGCGGCGGTGAGCCCCATCCTCGCCTGGTGCTGGAACATCGCGGTGCTGTACCTCACGATGGGCTTCCGGCAGTTCAGCCATTACTTCCGCGAGATCGCTCACGCGCTGCGGGAAGGGGACTTGAAGACCGCGCGCGAATATCTCGGACGCTGGCGCGGCGAGCCCGCCGACGAGCTCACGCCGGCCGAAGTGGCGCGCGTTTCGATCGAGCTCGCGCTCGCCGGGTCGCATCGCCACGTGTTCGGCCCGATTGCCGCTTTCGTGGTGCTGGGCCCGGCCGGCGCGGTCGTCTACCGGCTCGGCGCGATCCTCGCCGCGACCTGGGGCACGCGCGAAGACGCGGAATCGGTCGAGTTCGGAATTTTCGCGCGGCGTTTCTTTTTCTGGTACGACTGGCTGCCCGCGCGCGTTTCGGCGGCGAGCTTCGCTATCGTCGGCAACTTCGAGGACGCGGTGTACTGCTGGCGCACGCAGGCGCCTTCATGGAGCGCCGCCGTGCCTGGAATCCTGCTCGCGAGCGGCGGCGGCGCGCTCGGCGTGCGCCTCGGAGACGCGCTCCACCAGGGCGGGGGCGTGCAGTTCCGGCCCGAGCTCGGCCTGGGCGACGAAGCCGACGTCGATTACATGCAGAGCACGATAGGTCTCATCTGGCG
>CAZULX010000578.1:0-3127 GCA_964621335.1 uncultured Streptomycetaceae bacterium | reverse complement strand
CCGAGCTCATCGCGCCTGCCGAATTTTCGTTTGCGCTGCATGCCTCGCTCGCCGTGAGCAGCGCGACGGCGAATGGCCGGCCCGTGCCCGTGAGCTCGACCGCCGCAGCGGATCTGAGGCACTGGCGCATCGCGGGCGCGGCAGGCGCGAAGCTCCGCATCGAGTATGGCGGCACTCTGCCGGCCCTCGATGCAGCGCTCGACCATCGGGCGGTGCTGACCGCGCACCCACCCATGGCGTCGCCCGAAGGCACTTTTCTGCCGTCGGGCAGTGGGTGGTATCCGCAGCCGCGCGGCCGTTTCAGCTACACCGTTCGCGTGGTACTGCCTGCTTCGCAGCGCGGGCTCGTCGCCGGGCGCCTGATCGAAGAGAAACCGCCGGCGCACGCCGCCCAACAGTACGTCGCGCGTTTCGAGTTCCCGAAGGCCTCGGAAGGAATAGACCTCATGGCCGGACCCTACGTCGTGCACGAGAAGCTCGTGCCGCGCAAGGGCGCGGGCCCGCTCCGCCTGCGCACCTATTTCTACCGCGACCTGGAAACGCTCGCGCAAGGCTATCTCGAAGACAGCGCGCGCTACATCGAGCGCTACTCGCAGCTGATCGGCGCATATCCGTTCGACGCGTTCTCGATCGTGGCGAGCCCGCTGCCGACCGGTTTCGGCATGCCCGGCCTCACCTATATCGGCGCGCGGGTGCTGAAGCTCCCGTTCATACGCGGCACCTCGCTGGGGCACGAAGTGCTGCACAACTGGTGGGGCAACGGCGTCTACGTCGATTACGCACGCGGCAACTGGAGCGAAGGACTGACGACCTTCATGGCGGACTACGCCTACCGCGAGCGGGAATCGCCCGCCGGCGCGCGCGAGATGCGCGTTGGGTGGTTACGCGATTTCGCGGCCGTGCCCCCGGGCCGGGAGATTGCGCTCTCGGCGTTTCGGTCGCGCACGCACGGCGCCGCAGCGGCGTCGGGGTACGGCAAAGCCGCGATGGTCTTCTTCATGCTGCGCGACGCGATCGGTGCAGAGGCGTTCGCGAGCGGCGTGCGCCGCTTCTGGGAGAAGAGGCAGTTTCGCCGGTCGTCATGGCACGATCTGCAGCACGCATTCGAGGAATCCTCCGGGCGGCCGCTCGGCGCCTTCTTCGAGCAGTGGGTGCAGCGTGCGGGTGCGCCGAGCGTCACCGTGAAAGAAGCGCAAGCGCGCAGCGCGGACGGGAAAACGACACTCACGCTGGCGATCGAGCAGGCCGCGCCTGCCTACGCGCTCGACGTTCCGCTCGCGATCGTCGCCGGCGGAAAAAAAGAGATGCGCCGGGCGCGCGTCGATCGCGAGCGGCAGGTCGTCACGCTCGAGCTCGACTTCGTGCCCGAGGGCGTGCGCGTCGATCCCGATGTGCGCGTATGGCGCGCGCTCGCTCCCGCGGAGCTGCCGCCCATCCTGCGCCAGTGGATCGTCGCGCGCGCGCCGCGGCTCGTCGTCGCCGCGGGTGAGACCGGTGCGCAGCGCGCGGCCGAAAGCGTCGCGCGCCAATTCTTCGAAACCTCTCCTCGGGTGTCGGATACCGTGGCGATCGACGACACCCGCGAGCCCGTGCTGCTGATCGGCCTGCACGGCGACGTCGACGCGGCTCTCGCCCGGCTGCGGCTTCCGGCACGACCGGCACCGGTCGCTAGCAGCGCAGGCTCGGCGCAGGTGTGGACCGTCGAAAACGGCCCACAGCGCGCGCCGGTCGCAGTGATTTCCGCGCGAGACGCCGACGCGCTGAAAGCAATCTCGCGTCCGCTGCCGCATTACGGCGGGCAAAGCTATCTCGTCTTCGATGGCCCGCGCGTGGTTGCGCGAGGCGTCTGGGCGGCCGCAAGCCCGCTCGTCCCGGTCGCGCGCGCGCGCTGAGAAACGCCTCCGTCATTCCGCGCTGATGCCGTACTGCTTCACCACTTTCCCCCAGCGCGCCATCTCGCTTACGATGAATTTCTGCATCGCGGGCGGATCGGAGAGCACGAGATCCATACCGAGCTGCTGCGTCAGCTGTTTGCGCACGTCCGGGTGATTGAGCACTTTCACGAGCTCGGCGTGGAACTTCGCGATCGTCGGCTGAGGAACGCCGGCAGGCGCGACGATGCCCCACCAGGCGAGCGCCGAGAAGCCGGGGAAACCCTGCTCCGCCAGCGCCGGCACCTCGGGCATCGCGTGCGAGCGCTTGTCTCCCGTCACGGCCACGGCGCGCATTTTGCCGGAACCGACCTGCGGCGCGAGCAGCGCCACGGTGCCGATGCCGAGCTCGATGTGGCCGCCGAGCACGTCGGCCGACATCGGGCCCCCGCCTTTGTACGGCACGTGGTTCAGCTTGAATGCGCCCGCTTCCTGCACCAGCGTCATCGTGAGGTGGCCGAGGCTGCCTGCGCCGACCGAGCCATAGGTGATCGATCCCGGCTTCGCCTTGGCGATCTTGATGACGTCGGTGAAAGACTTGTACGGCTTGCCGGGCGCAGTGACGAGCGCCATCGGCGCGGTGCCCACCAGCATCACCGGCGCCAGATCCTTCGCGGTGTCGAATGGCAGGTTGCGGATCAGGAACGGGTTGACTGCATGCGTATCGAAGACGAAGACGTAGGTATAGCCGTCGGGCGTCGCTTTCGCCGCGAGCGCCGTGCCAATGGAGCCCGAGCCGCCCGTCCTGTTGTCGACGACGAACTGCTGCCCCAGCGTCGCCGCGAGCCGCGCGCCGAGCAGCCGCGCGAGCGGGTCCACCGTGCCGCCCGGCGGAAAGGGAACGATGAAGCGCACCGGCCTCGAGGGCCAGTCGGAGGACTGCGCCGCGAAGGCAGGCGCGATGGCGAGTGCGAGAGCGGCGGCGCTCGCGGCGCCGCGGATAGCACGTATCATTGATTCCTCCCCGAAAACGAAGTCGCGCTAGCCTAACACCCCATCCGGACGTGGAGGAATCGATGCACAAGCCGTTGGACATGCAGGTGATCCAGCGCGGAGCGAGACTCAGGCGCTCCCCGTATTTCGAAGCGACCCGGCGCTACGGCTGCTGGGGCTACACCGTCTACAACCACATGTTCCTGCCGATCGGCTACGACGATCTCGAGCGCGAGTACGAAAAGCTCCTGAACGACGTGACG
>CAZULX010000577.1:0-5960 GCA_964621335.1 uncultured Streptomycetaceae bacterium | reverse complement strand
TACGGAGGAAGAGGAGCGCGAAGGCCTCGACGTCCGCTCACACGGAGAAACGGCGTACCACACCTGATCGCTGCATTGGCAGCGACGGCGGTAAATCGGGGTAGGGGGCGCTCAACGCTGAGCGCGCCCCTCCCTGGGAGGACGGTAGGGGCAACCCTACCTCCTACCCGATCTTTCCTTCGGCGATCTGGCGATCGCTCCACCGCCCTTAACGTAGATAGGGGAAACGCTGCGGCGAATTGACGGTCCAACGACAATAAGCGACCGTGTCGATCATGCGCATGCCATACCTCCGATTCCTGCCTCTTGCAGCCCTCCTGCTGGCTCTCACGCCCGCGGCGGAGGCGCAGCTGTACAAGTGGGTGGACGAGAAGGGCGTGGTGAATTACTCGAACACGCCGCCGCCCAAGACGACCGGCAAGCAGGTGACGATGGTCGAGGACACGATCTCGGTGTACACGCCGGAAAAATCGGTCACCGAGGAGATCGAGCGCAGCAAGGACAAGCGCGCACGCCCGCCGGTGGCGAGCGTCCCTCCCGCGCCGGACCCGCGTCCCAGGGTCACCGTCGCGCCGCCGCCTCCGCCGCCGCTCGCCTACGATCCGTGCCTCAATCCGAACGACCGTAACTGCACCACGATCATCTACGACGGCCCGCCGGTCATTCAGGGCCGCCGCAGATTGCCTCCGCTCGTGCAGCCGCAACTGCCTCCGGGAACGATCGCGGGCCAGGGCGCCGGCGCCGGCGCTTTCATTCCCGGGCAGTCGGGCACCGCGCAGCCGTTGCCGGTGCCGCCGCGACGCTCCTCCGGCGCCGGATTCACTTCGCGCGAGCCCGAGCGCGACGGCCGCCACTCCCGCTAGGGGTCAGTCCTTCAGGTGTGACAGGAAGGCGCTCGCCGCCGCGGGCGCGCGCTCTTTGGCGCCGTTGATGAAAAACACGTAGACGTCACGCGGGGCGGATTTCGCGCCCGGCGCCGCCACGCGCGGAAACTCCTTAGGCTCGCTGCCGCGCGCGAATGAGCGCGCGACTTTCGCCCACGCTGCAAGCGCAGGCGCGGAATAGCCGGTCTCGATCGACGCCGCCGAGCGCATGAGCCGCGCGTACACGAAATCCGCGGTTACGTCGCCGAGGGACGGGTATTCGTCCGAATCGCTGAAGACGATCGCGCAGCCGTAGCGCTTCGCGAGCGCAACGAAGCCCGCGTCCAGGAAACTCCCGTGCCGCGGCTCGAGCGCGTAGCGCGCGGTGCGGCCGCCGATCTTGGCGGGGAGCAGCTTCAGAAACGCTTCGAAGTCCGCAGGATCGTAGCGCTTGGTCGGCGCGAACTGCCAGAGTATCGGGCCCAGCTTCGGACCGAGTTCGGTGAGGCCGCTTTCGACGAAACGCTCGATCGACGGGCCGGCTTCAGCGAGGCCCCCGCGGATCGTCGCGTAGCGCGGCGCTTTCAGCGCGAACACGAAATCGTCGGGTGTCTCGTCGCGCCACTTCGCGAAGCTTTCGGGCTTCTGCGTGCGGTAGAACGTGCCGTTGATCTCGATCGCGGTGACCTGCCGGCTCGCGTACTCGAGCTCGCGCGCCTGCGTGAGGCCCTTCGGATAGAAGGTCTTGCGCCACGGCTCGTAGGTCCAGCCGCCCATGCCGGCGCGTATGCGCCCTTCGGTAGTTTTCGCCATTAACCCCGTCCGTTCGCCTGTCGCGTTTATAGCACGGACCTTCCGCGCAAGCCCGGCGCGGATACCTGCCGAAGAGGAGCCTGTCATGCCCGCAGCACCGTGCTTACGCTTAGCCTCCATCGCCGCGCTCGTCGCCGTGTCCGCATTGAGCGGCTGCGCGAGCGCCGCCCCCACCGCGCCCGGAAAAACGCTCCAGGCTTTCGCCAGCGAAGACGAGATTTCCGCCCTGTTCCAAAAATGGTCGGAAGAGCATCGCCGCCGCGTGGAAGAGGAGCGCCGCAGACGCGAAGCACACCGGAACGCCGACGGCCGGGCGCAGGCCCCGATGGCGATGGCGAAGCCCGCGCCGAGCGCGGCGCCGGCTACAGCGTCAGTTGCCGAGAAAAGCGAAGACTCGGTGACGAACGTGCAGCACGCCGGAGTCGACGAGGGCGGCATCGTGAAAGTCCACGGCGACCATCTCGTCGTCCTGAGGCGCGGGCGGCTTTTCACCGTCAGCATCCGCGATCGCGAGCTGAAGCCGATCGCGGTAGCCGACGCGTACGGTGCCGGCATCGACGGGCGCGGCGCGTGGTACGACGAGATGCTGATCTCGGGCAACACGATCGTCGTCATCGGCTACAGCTACGCGCGTGGCGGCACCGAGATCGGCTTGTTCGAAATCTCTTCCGCTGGCGCGCTCACCTACAAGTCGACGCATCACCTGCGCTCCAACGATTACTACTCTTCGCGCAACTACGCGAGCCGCCTCATCGGCAGCAAGCTCATCTTCTATACGCCGCTCGGGATCAATCCTGCGAATGCGCATCCGTTCGCGTCTTTCCCCGCGATGCGGCGCTGGCAGCCCGGCGTGACCGCTGCCGATTTCAGGCGCATTGCGCCGGCGACGCGCATCTACCGCACCGACGAAGAGCTCGATCCCTGGCAAGGCGTGGCGCTGCACACTGTCACGACGTGCGACATCGCGAAAGCCAAGCTCGACTGCGCGAGCACCGCGGTGCTCGGGCCGCCCGGGCGCGTCTTCTATGTCTCGGCGGGCTCGGTCTACGTCTGGACCACCGCCTGGCGCACCACGGGCGCTACGCGTAGTTCGAGCTCGGCGGTTTTTCGCATCCCGCTCGACGGCAACGCACCGAGCGCGCTCAAGACGGCGGGCAGCCCGATCGACCAGTTCTCGTTCCTCGAAAGCGGCGACGGCCATCTCAACGTTTTACTTCGTGGC
Source organism: uncultured Streptomycetaceae bacterium (assembly GCA_964621335.1). Lineage (GTDB taxonomy): Bacteria > Pseudomonadota > Gammaproteobacteria > Burkholderiales > SG8-41 > JAQGMV01. The sequence goes on along the minus strand of CAZULX010000577.1, from coordinate 3,062 downwards.
AGCGGCGGCGGAGACGGGATGTGGAGCGCGGAGCGCAGCGGCGGACAACTCGGCCTCATGCGCGTCGCGCTCTCGAGCTTCTCCGACGGCACCGAAAGCGCGCCGCGCTCGGCGTATCGCGCGCTGCCCGCTCCGCAGAGCGGAGCGCTCCAGAATCGTTACGTCGGCGACTACCTGATTTACGGCGCAGGCGCAGGCTGGCGCCGGCCGCAGTCGACGCCGCAATCCGCGGCCTACGCCGTGCGCTATGCGAGCGCCGAGGACGCGCACGCGCTTCCACTTGTACACGGCACCGACCGCATCGAAGCGCTCGGCGCGAACGCGGTCGTCGTCGGGTCCGACGGTAAAGATCTGCACTTCACGAGCCTCGCGCTCGGTGCGCGGCCCGCAACCGCCGGCCGCTACACGCGCGCCAACGCGGCGCGGGGCGAGACCCGCAGCCACGGCTTCTACTACCGCGCGCAAAGCGCCGGCGAAGGCCTCGTGGGCCTGCCGATCATCGGCGGCGTGCCCGCCGCTTCGGGGCAACTGCGCCGGCCTTCGGCGTCCGTCCTCTACCTTCGCAACCGCGATCTCGCGCTGAGCGAGCTCGGCGAGCTCCAATCGCAGGCGAACGGCCGCGGCAACAACGACGCGTGCGTGGCTTCGTGCGTCGACTGGTACGGCAACTCGCGCCCGCTTTTCCTCCGGAATCGCGTGTTCGCGCTGCTCGGCTACGAGATCGTCGAAGGCGCGATATCCGGTGGCGGCATCGCCGAGACGCGCCGCATCAACTTCGCGCCGCACTGGGTGAACCACTTGCGCTAAATTAGGCGACATGGACGTCTGCGCGAGCACGATAGAAGCGATAGGCCGCACCAAGCTCATCCGGCTCAAGCGCGCGTCGGAAGCGACCGGCTGCGAGATCTACGGCAAGGCCGAGTTCACCAATCCCGGCGGATCGGTGAAGGACCGCGCGGCGCTCTACATCGTGAAGGATGCCGAAGAGCGCGGGCTGCTCGAGCCCGGCGGCGTCATCGTCGAAGGCACCGCGGGCAACACCGGAATCGGGCTCGCGCTCGTCGCCAACGCGAAAGGCTACCGCACCGTCATCGTCATTCCGGAGACTCAAAGCCAGGAAAAGAAAGACGCGCTGCGCCAGTTCGGCGCCGATCTCCGCGAAGTCCCCGCGGCGCCGTACTCGAGCGCGAACAACTACGTGAAAGTCTCGGGCCGGCTCGCGGAGGCCATCGGCAAAATCGAGCCGTCGGGTGCGATCTGGGCGAACCAGTTCGACAACGTCGCCAACCGGCGCGCGCATTACGAGACGACTGGCCCCGAAATCTGGGAGCAGACCGAAGGGAAGATCGACGGTTTCGTCTGCGCGGTCGGCACCGGCGGCACGCTGGCGGGAATCGGCAGGTTCCTGAAGGAGCGCAAGCCGGGCGTGGTGATCGGGCTCGCGGACCCGATGGGGGCAGCGCTCTACAACTGGTATGCGCACGGCGAGCTCAAGTCCGAAGGGAGCTCGATCACCGAAGGCATAGGGCAGGGCCGCATCACCGCCAACCTCGAAGGCGCGCCGGTGGACGTTCCTTTCCAGATTCCCGACGGCGAAGCGATACCGATCGTTTTCGACCTCCTCGAGCACGAAGGGCTGCTGATGGGCACTTCCACCGGAATCAACGTCGCCGGCGCGATCCGCCTCGCGCGCCACATGGGCCCCGGCCACACGATCGTCACCGTGCTCGCCGACGGCGGCCAGCGCTACGCGAGCCGGCTTTTCAATCCTGAGTTCCTGCGCTCGAAGAACCTGCCGGTGCCGGCGTGGCTGGAGCGCGGCGGGCCGGTGTCGGTGCCGACGCCGCTCGTTTGAGAAGTGATGACTACCGAAGAAGTGATGAAAAGGAGTGATGAAAGAGAGTGATGAGAAGGGGTTAGACCACCCCCATCCCATCCTTCCCCCTGAAGGGGAAGGCGGGTTTCGGCAACCCTTTTCATCACCCCTTTTCATCACTCCTTTTCATCACCCTTTCTCATCACTCCTTGCGGTAGCCCCAGTCAGTAATGCGACTTGAAGCTGATCGCCTCCCGGTACGCGAGGTCTTCGAGCTCGATGTACGAGCGCTTGGTTTTTTTGTCGACGGTGTACTGGATCTTGCGGTTGGTCTCGTTGGTGGCGCGTATGTCGAGGAGCTCCAGGGACTCCTTCACTTCCCACTCGTGCGCGCCGGCGATGCCCGCGGGCGCGTAGATGTTGGAGCCCGCGCTTACCTCGAACTCGTTGACTTCGATGTCGCGCACCGTCGCGTGGCCCGAGATCACGTAGTAGCACGCTTCGATCGGATGCCAGTGCAATTGCTCGTAGGTGCCGGGCTTGTAAGTCGCGCGGCCGAGACGCACGCGGTCGGTTTCCTGCACTTCGGGCCAGCCCACGAGGCGCTGGTAAGTCTGGCCGTCGGTCACCCCGCGGCGGCCGGGATGGTCTTTCTCGCTGATCACTTTCAAAGTCGATTTCACTTCCATCGTCAGCTCCGGTCTTTTCGACGTCACGATCATGCCAGAGAATGCGTCAGCGCAGTTTCGACGCCGCCAGCCGCGTGAGCTCGTCGAGCGTGGTATCGGGGATCTCGATACCGCCGGACAGCGCGCTCGCCACCGCGGCGTGGCGGCGCGCTCCCGGCAGCCGAACGCCCTCATCGGCGAGCAGCCTGCCGATCATCACTTCCAGGCGCGCGAAGTAGCTCTCGCCGCCGGCCAGTGCTTCGGGGTCGATCGCGAGCACGGCGTGACCGATGCGGGGTTTGCCTCCCGGCTCGAAATACGAGTCGTTCTCGAAGCTGAAAGCGGCCCCGGTCAGCGCGCAGCACAGCACCTCAACGATCAACGCGAGCATGGTGCCTTTCATGCCACCGATCGCCGCGAGGCTCCCCGTGAGCGCCGCCTGCGCGCTCGTCGTGGGCTGGCCGTCGCGGTCGAGCGCCCAGCCGAGCGGTATCGGCTTGCCCTCTTTCGCGTAGAGCATGATCTTTCCGCGCACCACCTCGGTGAGCGAGAGGTCGACCACGAGAGGCGGCTCACCG
>CAZULX010000576.1:0-3037 GCA_964621335.1 uncultured Streptomycetaceae bacterium | reverse complement strand
AGAATGATCTCACACGGGAAGGGGAAGCGATGGCCGAAGCGGCTTTGAGCCCGGGCGCCCGGGCTGCGCAGACGTTGACGTTGAACATGAAGCTGCTCGGGCATCACGAGCTCGACGGCTTCGGCGGTATCGGCGAAGGCTGCAACATGCAGCTCACGAAAGACGGCCGCCGCATCCTGTGGTTGGCGCACGAATCGGCGCCGAAAAACTTCACCGCGGTCGACGTCAGCGACCCGTTGAATCCCAAGGTCGTCGTCCAGACCGATCTCCCGCACAACCGCGTGCGCTCGAACTCGCTCGACGTCGTCGGCGACATCATGGCCGTCGCCTACCAGGTGCGCGGCGGCGGAACGCCCAACGACCCCAACCGCATCAAGGCCGACCTCGAGCTGGGGTTGAAGCCCGCCGGATTCGATCTCTTCGACATCAGCAAACCCGAAGCGCCGCGCCTCATCTCGCACTACGACACGTCGGGACCGCACTCGCTCGGCGCGCACTGCCTGTGGTTCGTCGACGGCGAGTACGTGCACATGAGCTCGGGCGCCAGAGACTTCCAGCCGCGTAACCCGAAAGACCACCAGTTCTATCAGATCGTCGACGTGCGCAATCCGGCCAAGCCGGTCGAAGCCGGCCGCTGGTGGTATCCGGGCCAGCGCGAAGGCGACCCCGAGCCGCCGATGCCGCGCCATCCGAAGTTCGACGGCGGCTACCGCCCGCACAACATCATGGTGTACCCGGAGCGGCCCAACCGCGCCTACGTGGGCTACATCGACGGCGGCGCCGTGATACTCGACATCAGCGACAAGGCGCACCCCAGGGAGATCACGCGCTACCGCTACTCGCCGCCTTTCAACGGCATGACGCACACCGTGATGCCGCTCCTGAAGCGCGGGCTGCTCGTCATCTCGGACGAGTCCAACAAGGACGACGCCGCGGACTGGCCCAAGCACACCTGGATCGTGAACGCGCAGGTGGAGACGAACCTGGTGCCGATATCGACGCTGCCGCTGCCCGATCCCGAAGTCTTCGGCAAGCGCGGCGGGCGCTTCGGCTCGCACAACATCCACGAGAACTATCCGGGGCCGTGCTCGTGGCGATCGGACCAGATCGTCGTCGGCGCTTTCTTCAACGCCGGCGTGCGCGCCTACGACATCTCGAATCCGTACCAGCCGCAGGAGATCGCCTACTTCGTCCCCGGCGCGCCCAGGCTCTCGCCCAAAGGCGCGATCCAGATCAACGACGTGTTCGTCGACGATCGCGGCATCGTGTTCGCGGCCGATCGTTTCAGCGGCGGTCTGTACATCCTCGAGATGAAGGTGTGAGCGCCATGACACGCCGCGCCGCCGCGCTGTGCCTGCCGTTCGTCGCAGTCGCGCTGTTGTCTTCCCCCGCGCTTGCCGGCGCCTGGAAACCGCAGCGCCACGTCGAGATCGTGAGCCCCGCCGGCGCCGGAGGCGCGCTCGACACCACCGCGCGCATCGTGGAAAAGCTCATGCAGGAGATGAAGCTGCTGCCGGTCACCAGCACGGTCGTGAACCGCAGCGGCGGCGAGCACGCGCTCGCCTACAACCATATCCGGCAGCGCACCGGAGACCCCCACCACCTGAGCTTCGCCTCCCCCGTACTCCTCGCGAACCACATCACCGGCGTGCTGCCGATGACCTACAGCGACGTGACGCCGATCGCGTGCCTCATCTCGGAGTATTACGTGTTCGCGGTGCGCGCCGCCTCGCCGCTCAGGAACGGCAAGGATTTCATCACGGCGCTGAAAGCGAATCCCGAATCGACGTCGATCGCGGTCGGCACGCTGCTCACCCGCATCGCGGCGGGACTGGCGATGCAGTCCGGCCAGGTCGACCTGAAGCGCACCAAGGTGGTGGTGCTGTCGGGCGCGGCGAAGCAGGCGATGACTGCGCTAGGCGGCCACGTCGACGTCGCGGTGGCGCCGCTGGTGCAGGTCCTGCCTTTCGTCGAAAGCGGAAAGATGCGCGTCATCGCGGTCACTTCCCCCCGGCGCATGACGGGCGTGCTCGCGGCGGTGCCGACGTGGAGCGAGCAGGGTTATGTAGGCGCGAGCGCCGAGACGTGGCGCTGCGTGATCGCGCCGCGCGAGCTGACGGCGCCGCAGGTCGCCTATTGGGAAGACGCGCTGCGCCGCGTGAGCGAGCACGACGAGTTCCGCAAAGCGGGCGAGCGCAATCACTGGGACATCCGCTTCAAGGGCGCTTCCGAGACCGGCCGCTTCATGGCCTCGGAGTACGAGCGCATGAAGCGCGTGACGAGCGCGCTGGGACTGGTCAAATAGCCGCGAGCCGGTATCGCAGTGCCCATTGAAGTCATCGGCATCGTCCTCGCCGCAGCGCTCGCATGGTTGTGGCTGGACAGCATCAAGGTGCGCGAGGCGGCAGTGGCCGCGGCGCGAGAAGCGTGCGCGTCCGAAGGCCTGCTGCTCCTCGACGACACCGTGGCGATCTCGGGGCTCAAGCCGGCGCGCGACGATAACGGCCGCATTCGGCTCCAGCGCAGCTACCAGTTCGAGTACAGCGACACCGGCGACAATCGCCGCAACGGCAGCGTCGTCATGCTCGGGCACGAGGTGATCCTTTTCAACGTCGGCATCCGCAGCACCCTGCCGCGCCGCATCTCCTGACCGGGGAAGCATCATGGCTGCCGCACTCACCCGCGCCCTCGCGGATTTCGTATCCGGCCTTGCTTACGAAAACATCCCGGAGAGCGCGATCGGCGTCATACACACCGGCTACACCGATTGCGTCGGCGTCATGCTGGCCGGCGCGAACGATCCGGCGCCGCAGCTCCTGAAATCGGTGATCGCCCTCCACGGCGGCGAAGCGACGCTCCTCTTCGGCGCGGACCGCGCTCCGGCGCCTGAAGCCGCGTGGATCAACGGCACCGCGGCGCACGCGCTCGATTTCGACGACGTGGCGTTGAAAGGCCATCCCAGCACCGTGCTCGTTCCCGCGATACTTGCCGAGGCGCAAACGATCACCGGATCCGGAAAGCAGATGGTGACGGCCTA
>CAZULX010000575.1:0-4718 GCA_964621335.1 uncultured Streptomycetaceae bacterium | reverse complement strand
ACGAACGGCACCTGGCAGTACTCGCTGAACGGCTCGACCTGGAGCAACTTCGGCTCGCCGGGCGCGGCGAGCGCGCGGCTGCTCAATGCGGACGCGGACAACCGCATCCGCTTCGTTCCCGATGCGAACTGGAACGGGACGGTGACGAGCGGCATCACGTTCCGCGCGTGGGACCGCACCAGCGGGGTTTCGGGCGGAACGGCGAATACCGGCGCGAACGGCGGTACGAGCGCTTTCAGCGCCGCCACCGCAAGCGCGAGCATCACGGTCAATTCGGTGAACGACGCGCCGGCAGGCAGCGGCGCCACGCTCTCCACGGGCTCGGGCGCGCCGCTCGCGCTCTCGGCGGCCCACTTCGGATTCAGCGACTTGAACGATACCCCGGCAAACGAGCTCGCTGCCGTGAAAATCACAGCGCTGCCGACGACCGGCTCGCTCTCGCTGAGCGGGCAGGCGGTGAGCGCGGGCGAATACGTGAGCGCTGCCGACATCGCCGCCGGCAAGCTCGTGTTCGTCGCCAACGTCGGAGCCGCAGCGCAGGCGGTATTCACTTTCCAGGTACAGGATGACGGCGGGACCGCCAACGGCGGGATCGATCTCGATCCGACCGCGCGCAGCCTCACCGTGAACGTGTCGGCGCCGCCGCCGCAGATCGTTGTGCCGCAGCCGGAGCCGGTGGTGATCGCACCGCAGCCGGAGCCGGTGGTGATCGCGCCGCCGCCGCCGACGGTGCCCGATCGCGTCTCCACGTCGCCGCCACCCGCGCCCGCGTCGTCGACCCCGCCGCCGTCCTCGACCACCACCCCGGCTTCGGAGAAGGCCTCGGGCAGCGGCTCGTCTTCCGAGACCGCTTCGGGCGAGGCGAAGTCGGAAGGCAGCGCCGAAGGCGGCGGGACCACGGCCGCCGGCGCCGCCGGCGATACGCCCGCAGGCGCGCTGGGCGCGCCCGCGCGCGCGACCGCCGACGACACGCGCACCGCTGTCGGCGCGACCGCCGCGAGCGCACCCACGGCGCAGGGACAGATCACGGTACAGCGTCTCGATTCGGGCGCGGCGCTGAAGGACGCGCGCGATCTCGGCGCGGTCGTGCTCGGCGAAGTGAATCTGCTCGCGCCGGTGACGAGCGAAGGGCTCGGCAGCTCGATCCTGCTTGCCACGCAATCGCAGTCGAGCAGCGCGGCGATACTCATGACGCCGGAAGCGCGCGCGCTGGGCGAGGAGCTCGATCAGTTGCGCGACAGCCTGCGCGATCAGACGCGCCTCGAATCCGCGACGGTCGCTGCGACCGCCGCCACCGGCATGAGTCTTTCGGTGGGTTACGTCGTGTGGCTGCTGCGCGGCGGCGCGCTGCTGAGCACGTTCCTCTCCTCGCTGCCGGCGTGGCGCTTCATCGACCCGCTGCCCGTGCTGGGCCGCATGGAAGACGACGACGACGATGACGAAGACGATTCGCTGGAAGCCCTCGTCGCCGGCGGCGACGCAGCCGCTGCATCTACCGATGCCGGCCGCGATGGTACGAACAGAGGGGAACCTACGTTCCCCTCCGTAACCTCGATGGCGTCTAGCGACGCCGGTGCGGACGTTACGAACAGAGGGGAACCCAGGTTCCCCTCCGTAACCTCCCTTCCTTCGGCATCTATCGATGCTCCGGCTCCCGGAGCAGGTGAGCATGGGAGCAGGGCATCGTGAAGTGGCTGAACGCGCGGGTCTACATCTCCTTCGGGCTCGCATCGCTTGCGGCGAGCCTGATCCTCATCTCGAGCATGTTCGGGCTTTTCCCGGACCGGGAGCACGCGGTGCGCGAAGGTCGCGCGGCGCTCGCCGAGACGCTCGCCGCCAGCGCGACCGCGCTCGCCGCCGATCGCAACATGGGCCAGCTCCACTCGATCCTGAGCCTCGCGGTGAGGCGCAATGAGCAGATGCTCTCCGCGGCGGTGCGAGCCGCATCCGGCGAGATCCTCGTCGCGGTCGGGCCGCACGACGGGCACTGGGTGGCCATGGGCGGCTCGCGCTCGACCGAGACGCAGATCGAAGTGCCGATACTTGCGGGCGGCAAGAAATGGGGCCAGCTCGAGATGCGTTACAAGGAGGCGACCTTCACCGGCATGGCCTCGATCCTGAACAGCCCGCTGCTTCGCGTGACGTTCTTCGTCGCCTTCTCGGCGTTCGTCGGCTTCTATTTCTATCTCGCGCGCGTGCTCAGCCAGCTCGATCCGTCGCGCGCGATACCCGGGCGGGTGCGCGCCGCCCTCGATACGCTCGCCGAAGGCCTGCTCGTCATCGACCGCGGCCAGAACATCGTGCTCGCGAACGAGGCGATCGCGAAGCTTCTCGGTAAGACGCCGGACGCGCTCCTGGGAACGCCCATATCGAAGCTCGCCTGGCTCGCACCGGACGGCTCCGCGCTGCCGTCGGAGGAGCACCCGTGGGTGAAGACGCTCGCGAGCGGCACGGCGCAGGCGAACGACTCCATCGTGCTGCGCGACGGCGCAGGGCACCTGCGCTCGTTCATCGTGAACTGCGCGCCGGTGCTGTCGGGCAAAGGCCGCGCCGCGGGCGCGCTCATCAGCCTCGACGACGTGACGCAGCTCGAGGAGAACAAGGTCGAGCTCGGGAAAGCCAAGGAGAAAGCCGAAGCTGCCAACCGCGCGAAAAGCGATTTCCTGGCGAACATGAGCCACGACATCCGCACGCCGATGAACGCCATCCTGGGCTTCACCGAGCTTCTGAAGCGCGGCTACGGCAGGAGCGACACCGACGCGAAGAAATACCTCGAGACCATCCATTCGAGCGGCAAGCACCTGCTCGAGATCATCAACGACATCCTCGATCTCTCGAAGATCGAGGCCGGGCAGCTCACGGTCGAGAACATGCCGTGTGCGCCGCACACGCTGGTGCGCGAAGTGGTGACCGTGCTGGCCGTGAGAGCGCGCGAAAAAGGCATCGCGCTGGATCTGCGCATCGACGGGCAGATTCCGGACACGGTCGTGTCGGACCCGGCCTATCTGCGGCGCATCGTCACCAACCTCGTGGGCAACTCCATCAAGTTCACGGAGAGAGGCGGCGTCACGGTGGTGCTCAGGCTCGCGGGCGACAAGGCATCACCGTTGCTGGGCCTCGACGTGACCGACACTGGCATCGGCATTGCCGCGGACAAGCTCGACAACATGTTCCAGCCGTTCACGCAGGCCGACAGCTCGATCACCCGCCGCTTCGGTGGGACGGGGCTGGGTCTCACCATCAGCCGGCGCTTTGCGCGCGCGCTCGGCGGCGACATCGTGGTCTCGAGCGAGTACGGCAAGGGCAGCACGTTCGGCGTGACCGTCACGACCGGGCCGCTCGGCGGCGTGCGTCTGATCGACCAGAGCGCGCTCGTCGAGCAGGCGGCGCAGGACAGCGCTTCGGACGAGGTGCGCTGGACCTTCCCGCCGAAGCGCGTGCTGGTCGTCGACGACGGTCCCGAGAACCGCGAGCTGGTGCGCCTCGTGCTCGCCGATACCGGCCTCATCGTTGCGGAAGCCGAGAACGGCCAGATCGCTATCGACATGGCGGGCGCTGCGGCGTTCGATCTCGTGCTCATGGACATGCAGATGCCGGTGATGGACGGCTACACCGCCACGCGCACGATGCGCGCGCAGGGCATGCGCATGCCGATTTACGCGCTCAGCGCGAACGCCATGAAAGAGGACGAAAAAGCGATAGTCGAGGCCGGGTGTTCCGGCTTCATCACGAAGCCTGTCAATATCGACAAGCTGATGGAAACGCTGGGGCGGCTGCTCGAAGGCAAACGCGTCGAGGGTGCGGTGGAGCCTGCCGCGACAGCGCAGGCCGCCGCGCCGCAGACGCCGCCGCAGCCCGCTCCATCCGCGGCTCCCCAGCCTGCGGTCGCTACCGCGCGGGGCGTGTCCGGGCCGCCGGTGCGTTCGCGGCTCGCTCGCAGCCCGCGGCTGCGTCCGGCGATACGCAAGTTCTCCGGCCGGCTGGCCGAGCAGATGGTGGCGATCGAGCGTGCGTTCGATGCGCAGGATGGGAAAGAGCTCGCGCAGCTCGCGCACTGGTTGAAAGGTGCGGCGGGAACGGTCGGGTACGATGACTTCACCAAGCCTGCAGCCCGCCTCGAGCAGGCGGCGAAGGACGGCCGCATGGCAGACGCAGGACTCGCGCTCGACGAAGTGCGCGACCTCGCAGGACGCATCGAGGCACCCGAAGAAGAAGCCGCTTCAGTGGTGCCCGCATGAGCCGTAATTCTCTGTGCGGCGCATCTCTCTAGATGCCCATTACGAAGCCGGATCTCGTGAACATTCCCAAATGGAAAACGTGGCTCCTCGGACAGGCGAGGGGCAAGACCAGCGCTGCGCCCGGCGTGCGCGGGCATGGCCGCGCTGTCGATAAGGTATTCTCCGCGCTCGTCATGTTCGTCGACGACGAGCCGCTCGCGATAGAGGTAACGCGTATTCATCTCGAGGAAGCGGGTTTCAAGCGGTTCGTCTCGACGTCGGACCCGTCGCAGGCGCTGGGGCTCATGCTGGATAAGAAGCCCGACGTTCTGCTGCTCGATCTCATGATGCCCGGCACGAGCGGTTTCGACATCCTCGCGCAGATGGAGGCGAAGAACATCCTGAAGGACGTGCCGACGATTGTGCTGACCGCAGCCACCGATGCGGCGAGCCGGCTGCAGGCGCTCGAGCTCGGCGTGACGGAGTTCCTCGCAAAGCCCG
>CAZULX010000574.1:0-6321 GCA_964621335.1 uncultured Streptomycetaceae bacterium | reverse complement strand
TTCCACGAGCGCATGGTCGAGCTCGTCGGCAACTGCAAGCTCCTCGAGATCTATCGCAAGCTCCTGAAAGAGCTCACGCTCTACCGCCGTCATTCGCTGGGGCAGCCGGGCGCGATGCAAAGCTCGGTCGAAGAGCATCGCGCGCTCCTCACCGCGATCGCTGCCGGCGACGACGACACCGCGGGAAAACTGATGCGCGATCACATCCTCGCGAGCAGCGAGCGGCTCCAGCGCGCGCACGAAAGCGCGGCGCCGACCCGAAGTGACCGAGCTCACAACGTGAGGAACGAAAGATGAAACGCAACGTGATGAAGGAAAAGCTGCGCGCGGGCGAGCCGGTATTCGGTGTCTCGGTGATGATCCCCTCTCCGCAGATCGTCGAAATGTGCGCCGCGGCTGGTTTCGACTGGGTACTGCTCGACTGCGAGCACGGCACGCTCACGCTCGAAAGCGTCGAGTTGATGGCGATGGCCGCCGAAGCCTCGGGCATCACGGCGATCGCACGGCCGGTCACCCGCAGTCCCGAGCACATCCTCCAGGTGCTCGACCGCGGCGTGATGGGCGTGCAGGTGCCGCACGTGACGACGGCTGCCGAGGCGCGCGAAGTGCTCGCCGCGGTGAAATACCATCCGCAGGGGCGCCGCGGACTCGCCGCGGGCACGCGCGCGGCGGAGTACGACTCTCACGGCACGCTCGCGGATTATGTGAAAGCCGCAAACGACGCGACGCTGATCGCCATCCAGCTCGAGGACGCCGCCGCGATCGAGAATATCGACGAGCTCCTGAAAGTCGACGACATCGACGTCTTCTTCATCGGACCTTCGGACCTGTCGCAATCGATGGGACATCCGGGCAACCCGAAAGCGCCGGTGGTGGCGAGTGCGATCGACTCGAGCTTCCGCAAGATGCTCGCGGCGGGACGCACGCCGGGGACCCCCGCGGTCGCGGAGAGCGTGCGCGAGGTGCTCGACAAAGGGGTGCGGTACATCTACACGCACCTGCCGCGGTTGCTCTCCAGCAGCGCAAAGGCGTACTTCAAGAACGCCAAAGGATAAGGGCGCTCGCGACTACTTCGCGAGCACGAAGACGCGCCGGTAAACGAACGGAGGAAAACCGAGGTTTTCCTCCGTTACCTCCTTTCCTTCGGCTCGCGGAGCTCGCTCCGTCGCATCGATCTACGCTTTCGCGGCGACCGTAAGTCCGCGCACGTCGTTCTTCGCGATCGTTCGCGCGACCAGCCCGCTCGCCTTGATGTCCTCGACGAACTCGCGCAGGTATTGCGCGCCCGCGGGGCGGCCTTTGGGCGTGCCGGCCGCCTGCTGGACCGCTGTAAAGCGGCCGTCGATGATGCGCGAGCCGGGGAGATTCTCCTGGTCGGTGACGAGCCGCGGCTTCAATCCCGCGAGCGCGTCGAGCTTGTCGTCGACGAAGCGCTTGAACGCATTGTCCGAACCTTTCTCGTGCACGAGCTTCGCGTGCTTCAGGCTCCGCGTGAGATAGAGCTCGTATGCGCTCTTGGTCGGGACCGCGATCCGTATGCCTTCGCGGTCGACGTCGACGATCGCTTTCAGCGGTGAATCGCCGCGCACCAGGTAGGTCGCTTCGATCTCGACGTACGCCGCGGTGAAATCGATCTCGTTCGCGCGCTGCGGCTCGGCGCCGAGGAAACCCACGTCCCACACGCCGGTTTTCGCCGCATCGGCAAGCGCGCCGGGGTTCGGATACGGAATGATCTCTACAGGCAGACCGAGCCGCTTCCCGAGCTCGTTCCCCAGGTCGATCGCGACGCCCACCGGCTTGCCCGAGGCGGCGTCGGTGCGCGTTAAGAGGAAGTTCGACATGTTGACGCCGACGCGCAGCGTGCCGGTGGGGGCGAGCTCGGAGCGGACGGCGGAAGTGGGTTCTGGCATTGCGGTGACCTTTCGGTTGAGCTTGAAAATGGATTCCGGCTCGGGGGCCGGAATGACGACGTTAATTGCGGATGAACGTGGGCTCGGTGAAGAGCGACGCGATGACGACTTTGCGCACGTCGGCCTGATCGGGAACGATGTAGAGTATGGGCGTGATCATTTCCTCGAAGATGCCGCGGAGGCTGCGCGCGCCGGTCTTGTATTCCCACGCGATCTCGGCGATCTGCTCGAACACCTTGGTCTCGATCTCGAGCTCGACGCCTTCGTTCCTGAAGATCTCGCGGAACTGATTGTAGATCGAGTTGCGCGGCTCGATCATGATCCTCACCAGCAACGCTCGCGAGAGGTCCTGGAAGCTCGCGATGATCGGCAGCCGCCCGGTGAACTCGGGAATCAGCCCGTACTCGAAAAGATCGGTCGGCTTCACGCGCGTGTTGAGGCGCTCGAGGATGTTCTGGTTGTCGGCGTCCGAAGTAGAGATGAACCCGTAGCCGTGCGTCTTGGACATGATCGCTTCGAGACCGATGAAAGCGCCGCCGCAGATGAAGAGTATGTTGGTGGTGTCGATGTAGCTGCCGTTGTGCAGCTTGACCGGCGCGCCTTCCATGATCTTCAGCAGCGCGTGCTGCACGCTTTCGCCCGAGATGCTGCGCGGCTGGCCGTGAGGGGCCTTGAGCTTGTCGATTTCGTCGATGAAGACGATGCCGCTCTGCGCCTTGTCGATGTCCCCGTCGGCCTTGTCGACGAGCCTCTGGAGTATCGCGTCGATTTCCTCGTTCACGTAGCGCGTCTGCGCCAGCGAAGTCGCGTCGGCGGTGACGAAAGGCACCTTGATCAGCTTCGACAGCGTTTCGCAGGTGAGCGTCTTGCCGGTGCCCGAGGGCCCCACCAGCATCACGTTGCTCTTGGCGATCTCGATCGCGTCCCGCGACTGCTCGATCTTGCGGTAGTGCGAATAGACCGCGACGGCGAGCACTTTCTTCGCCTCGTCCTGGCCGATCACGAACTCGTCGAGATAGCGGACGATGGAGCTGGGCTTGATGCTTTTGTCGAGCATAGTCTCAGGCGTCTGGGGGGCGAAGCGAGTGCGAGCGAGCCGAGGGAAAGGAGGTCTCGGAGGGAAACCCTGGTTTCCCTCTGAGGCGTGTATGGGGGCCGCGGCTCTTCGCCAAGAATGCCGAACGAAAGTGAGGTGCCGCGGCCGGGTAACGAATGGCGTTACCCACCCAGGTTCGCGGGCGACTGGGGCAGCTCGCCGCGCTCCACGCGAGTGACGACCTCCGTCAGCTTCACGTGCGCAGGCGTCGGGATGCCGAGCGCCTTGCCTTTGTCCGCGATGAAGCCGTTCATGAACTGGATTTCGGTGCGGCGGCCTTTGTGCATGTCCTGCGCCATCGAAGGGCGCTGGATGCCCGCGCGCGGGTTCGATTTCGTGCGCGATATCATGAGCTCTTCGATCTCGGTCAGCGCGTCCTGGTTGCCGTCGGCCGCCAGCAGGAGGCGGTCGGGCTGCAGCGGTCCGAGCTTCTCGATCTCGTAACCCAGCGCCCGCCCGACGCGGAGCGATTCGCCACCGAGCTGGATCGCGAAGCGCCGGATAGCGGTGTTGTTGTCGCACTGCGAGCCCGTGAGACCGGTCGCGGCCGAGACGCCGTTACGCATGCCGTTCTGCGTGAGCTTGGTCCAGCGCTCGCCCCACAGGTTCGTCGTCGGCTTGCTGCTGTCGATCAGCCTGAAGAGATCGACGAGCTCCTGCACGCGCCGGGTGACGACGCCGTTCACTTCGCCGACGCGAAACACGGTGTGCTTGTCGCCGCCTTTGGCTGCGGTGCGGCGGATGCGGCCCGGTTCGTACAGGTTGACCGAAATCATCGAAGCGACGACGCCGAGCGTCTTGCCCCAGCCTACGATGCCCGCGATTTTCTCTTCGTTGAGGCAGTTCTGGAGCGACACCGCGTAGCCGTCCGCGGCGAGATAAGGCTTGATCAGCATCGTCGCCCATTCGGTGTCGTACGACTTCACGGCGACGAAAGCGATGTCGAAAGGCTTCTCCTTCACGAGGCGCTGCACTTCGGTGAGATGCATCGTCTTCGCGCGCGTCACCGTGAACTTCTCTTCGGGCGTCACGCCGTCGAGCTCGAGGCCGCTCGCGCGGATCGCTTCGATGTGCTCGGGCCACATGTCGATCAGCGTCACGTCCTCGCCGTGGTGCGCGAGATAGCCGCCGACGTAACCGCCGAGCGCGCCGGTACCTACGACTGCGATGCGTTTACCCATATCGTCCCCTTGTGGCGTGGTGTCATTATACGGATGGCCGAGGAAGCCGCTGTTTGCGACAATACCCTTTTGCAGCGGAGTCATGCCATGCAGCTCACCGCCAGATCTGCCGCCATCGCCGACGACGTCAGCCCCACGCAGGCGCTTTCGGAGTTCCTTGCCTCGATACGCTACGAAGCGCTGCCGGCCGCAGTGGTGGACCGCACCGAAGAGCTTTTCCTCGACTGGCTGGCCTCGGCGCTCGCCGGCCGCAACGCTCGCCCCATAGCGGCGCTGGAACAGTTTTCCTCGCTCATGGGCCCGTCGGGCGGGCCGGCCGAAATGCTCACGACCCGCCGCCGCAGCTCGCCTTTTTTCGCCGCGCTCGTGAACGGCGCCGCGTCGCACTTCGTCGAGCAGGACGACCTGCACAACAGCTCGGTGCTGCATCCGGGGACGGTGGTTTTCCCGGCGGTGCTCGCGGCGGGCCAGCACGCCGGCGTCTCCGGCAAGGCGCTGATCGCGGCCGCGGTCGCAGGCTACGAATGCGGCGTGCGCGTGGGCGAGTTCCTGGGCCGCTCGCACTACCGGATTTTTCACACGACGGGGACAGCGGGTAAGCTCGCCGCTGCGGCGGGCGTCGGCCACGTCCTCAAGCTCGACGCCGGTCAAATGCAGAACTGCCTCGGCTCGGCCGGAACGATGGCGGCGGGATTGTGGGAATTCCTGCGCGACGCCGCCGATTCGAAGCAGTTGCACACCGCGAAGGCCGCGGCCGACGGCCTGATGGCGGCTTACATCGCCCGCGACGGTTTCACCGGCGCGAAGCAAATCCTCGAAGGCAAGCAGGGGATGGCGGCGGGGATGTCGAGCGACGCCGACGAGCACTGGCTCACCGACGGACTGGGCTCGCGCTGGGCGCTTCCCGAAACCTCGTTCAAGTTCCACGCCTCGTGCCGTCACACGCATCCCGCCGCCGACGCATTGCTCGCGCTCATGCAGGAGCACGGGCTCAAGGCCGACGACGTGTCGCAGGTGACGGCGCACGTGCACCAGGGCGCGCTCGACGTGCTCGGTCCCGTCACCGATCCGCGCACGCTGCACCAGTCGAAGTTTTCCATGGGTTTCGTGCTGGCGCAGATCGCGCTGAAAGGGCGGGCAGGGCTTGCCGACTTCACCGACGCCTCACTCGTGGATCGCGACCTGCGGGCGTTCCACGACAAAGTGAAGATGGTCCTCGATCCCGAGATTGACCGCGCTTATCCGCGGCGCTGGATGGGCCGCGTCAGCGTCAGGACTCGCGACGGCCGCGAGCTCGAGAAAAAAATCACTTCGCCCAAAGGCGATCCGGACAACTGCCTCACGCGCACCGAGCTCGAGGACAAGGCACTGCGGCTCGCGCAGTCAGCGGGCGCCGCGACCGAGGCCGAGATGAAGCAGGTGATCGCGCGGGTGTGGCGGCTGCGGGAGGAGAAGGACGTGCGGGATTTCCTGCGCGCGGCTTAGTTCGCTGAAGCGCGCGGCGAGGGCGCGGCGCTGTAGCGCGCCGCGGTTGCCGCGCCGCAGCCTTTCGCGCTCAGCGGATCGATGTAGGGGTTCAGCTCCGGCGCGAGGTTCTTGAGGATCTGCACCGGCAGCGCGCTCGTGAAGTTGTAGTTCTGCGCCGTCTGGCCCGGCACGTAGGCGGTGATCACGCCGAAATAGCGGTCTCCGACGAAGAACGCGAAAGTCGCCGTGCGGCTGACCGAGCGCGAGCGCACGAGCTGCCCGCCCGCCCCGAAGACGTCGATGCGGTTGTCCCCCGTCCCGGTCTTGCCGCCGATCTTGAGCGGCGTCTTGTCCTTGAGCGTAAACGCCCCGCGCAGCCGCCTCGCGGTGCCGTTTTCGACGACGTCGGTGAGCGCAGCCCTGAGCGTTGCCGCCACTTCGGGTTTCATCACGCGCTCGGGTTTTTGCGCTGCCCGCCGCATGACGGTCTCGTATGGCGTCGCCGAAGCGAAGTGCAGGTCTTCGATGCGCGAAGTCGGCAGGCGCAGGCCGCCGTTCACGATGATGCCCATCAGCTCCGCCAGCGCCGCAGGGCGGTCGCCCGAGACGCCGATCGCCGTCGCGTACGACGGCACGAGCGAGCCGAACGGGTAGCCGACGCGCTTCC
>CAZULX010000573.1:0-5081 GCA_964621335.1 uncultured Streptomycetaceae bacterium | reverse complement strand
GGGCGGGGGTTATTCATTCTCGAGCTGCGCACGCAGCGCCTGAAGTTCCTTGCGGTGCTCGGGCGTCGCCTGCGGATAACGCATCGCCAACTGCCTGAGTGTCTGCACGATGACCTGGGCGATGATGAGGCGCGCGTTGCGCTTGTCGTCGGCCGGTACCAGGTACCAGGGCGACTCGTCGGTGCTCGTCGCTCTCAGGCACGCCTCGTACGCTTTCATGTACTCTTTCCAGTACTTTCGTTCCTCGACGTCGGACGGATTGAATTTCCAGTTCTTCTCCGGGTCGTCGATGCGCGCGAGAAAGCGCTCGCGCTGCTCCTCCTTCGATAGGTGCAGGAAGAATTTCACGACGCGCGTGCCGTTCTGGTGGAGATGCCGCTCGAGCTCGACGATCGAGCGGTAGCGCGCCTTCCAGACGCACTTTTGGTGCGGGGCTTCGTGCGGGAGCTTCTGAGCCTGCAGCAGCTCGGGATGGACCCGAACGATCAGCACGTCCTCGTAGTAGGACCGGTTGAAAATGCCGATGCGGCCGCGCTCGGGCAGGCTCCTCACGCAGCGCCACAGAAAATCGTGGTCGAGCTCTTCGGGCGCGGGGTGCTTGAAGCTGAACACCTGGCAGCCCTGCGGATTGACGCCGGACATCACGTGCTTGATCGCGCCGTCTTTACCCGCGGCGTCCATCGCCTGGAAAATAAAGAGCAGCGCGTAGCGGTCGTGAGCATATTGCAGGTTCTGAAGGTGCGCGAGCTCGGTGCGCTGCGCAGTCAGGAGCTTTTCATAATCGCTCTTCGACCCGTAAAGCGGCTTCACGCGGGTCGGCCGCTTTCCAAGGTCGACTTTCTGTCGTTCCCGGACCCGGAACTGCGCCACATCGATTTTCATCTTGCGTGGAAGCCTTGGAGTTTGTGTTACGGGCTCTTAGAACATCGTCTGGCCGCCATTCACGTAGATCGTCTGGCCGGTGATGTAGCTCGCGCCGGGGCCGCACAGAAAGCGCACCGTCGTTGCGATCTCGCCGGGGTCGCCTTTGCGTTTCAGCGGGATATTGTCCACCGGAGCGCGCGCGCTGCGATTGCCTACGCGTGCCGTATCCATCTGCCCGGGCGCGATGCAGTTCGCACGTATGCCGCGATCGGCGAACTCGCGCGCGAGGCCGCGCGTCAATCCGACGAGACCATGCTTCGCGACCGAGCCGTGTACGCGCCTTGCGGCGCCCGAGAGCGATTGCGTCCCGCCCAGCGTGACGATCGCGCCGCCGCCGTTTTCGATCATCGACGGGATGCAGGCCTGCGACAGGTACAGCGCGCCGTCGAGCGTGATCGAAAGCGGCGTGCGCCACTCTTCGTACGTCAGCTCGAGGAAGGCTTTCTCGGTGCGCACCGAAGCGTTGAGGACTAGAAAGTCGATGCGGCCGAAGCGCTGCAGCGCATTCGCGACCATCGCTTTCACCGCCGCTGCATCGCTGATGTCCGCCGCATAAAGCTCGGCCTCGCCGCCCGCGCTGCGGATTTCCTGCACCACCTGCTCGCCGTCGCCGACCGAGCTTCGCGTATTCACGGCCAACGCTGCTCCCGCTGCCGCGAGCTCGAGCGAGATCGAGCGCCCGATGTTGCGCGCGCCGCCTGTGACGAGCGCGACCTTGCCTGCGAGCTCGCCGCTTGTTTGCGTAGCCATGATGAATCTCCCTGTTGATCGAGGCGCAAGGATATACGACTAAGCGCCCAGCGGCGCGGTGCACGCGTCGTAACCGTAGACCCACGCCGGATCGGTCTCGCCGCGCAGCCACGTGTTCCTGCTCGAGCCCGCCTGGATCGCGGAAGCGCGCGGCTTACGTGTCGCTTCGTAAAGGGCGAAAGCGTCCTCGAGACCGCAGCGGCCCGCGCCTTCGAGGCATCGCGTGAGCACCGCGGCGTCTTCGAGCGCCGAGGCCGCGCCTTGCGCCATGTAAGGCGTCATCGGATGGCATGCGTCGCCGAGCAGCACGACGCGGCCCGCCCACCAGCGCGGCAGCGGATCGCGCTCGAGGAGCGCCCACTTGTAGACTTCAGGACACGCGTCGAGCACGCTCTGCACTTCGGGGTGGAAGCCAGCGTAGCCCTTGCGCAGCTCGTTCAGATCGCCTTTGGCCGACCACGATTCGGGCGTCATCCACTCGGCGCCTTCAGGCACGCTCGTGACGAAGTAGAGCTGGTCGAGTGCGGCGGTGACGTAGTAGACGACCATGTGGCGGTCGGGTCCCCACCACTTGGTGCGCGCCGGGGCGATGGGAGCGCGCAGCCGCGAAGCCGCAAAGGTCGTGCGGTACGCGACGCGGCCGGTGAATCGCGGCGCCTCGGGCCCCAGAAGGGTTTCGCGAACGAGCGAGTGCACGCCATCGGCGCCGATCATCATGTCCGCGCGCGCGCGGGACCCGTCGGCGAAGGCGAGCTCGACGCCGTCCGCGTCCTGCACGAAGCCCGCGATCTTCGTCCCCAGATGCACGACGCCGGGCGGCACCGCAGACTCGATCGCGGCGTGCAGGTCGGCGCGGTGCAGGAAAAGGTACGGCGCCCCGAAGCGCTCCTCGACTTCGCGCCCGAGCTTCAGCTCGCTCGTGACTTCGCCGGTATCCCATTCGCGGCTCAACGCGACCTCGGATTGAAACGCGATGCCGCGCACGCGCTCCTCGATGCCGATTCCGCGCAGCACCTTCACCGCGTTCGGCGCCATCTGGATGCCCGCGCCGACGCGCGCGAAGCGCGGCGCCTGCTCGTAGACGCAGACGTCGTGGCCTGCGCGCGTGAGCAGCGAGGCGGCTGCGAGGCCGCCGATGCCGGCGCCTATGATTGCGATGTTCACTTTAGGAGTGACGGCTGTAGAAGGATTGGAAAGGTGCTGGTTACTCGTTGCCGATCTTGGCCGCCTGGATCACCTTGCGCCATTTCGGAATTTCGCGCCTGATCAGGTTCGAGAAGCCTTCGGGCGTAGTCGGGGTGAACTCGAGCGTGCTGAACTGCTCGCGCAGGCGCGGCTGCGCGAGCACCTTGTCGATGTCCTGCGAAAGGCGCGTGACGATCGCGGGCGGCGTCCCCGCTGGGGCGAGTATGCCGAACCAGATCGTCGACTCGTAGCCCGGGACGCCGCTTTCCGCGACGGTCGGCACGTCCGGCGCGGCGGGCGAGCGTTGCGCGCTCGTGACGGCGAGCAGTTTGACTTTGCCGGTTTTCGCTTCGGCGAGCCCCGCTGCGCCAAACATTAAATCGACGTGGCCCGCCATCACGTCGATCATCGCGGGCCCCGCGCCTTTGTACGGCACGTGCAGAACGTCGACGCGCGCGAGCGCCTTGAAAAGCTCGCCCGCCAGGTGGTTCGACGAGCCGCTGCCGCCGGAAGCGAAAGTGAGCCTCCGCGGCTGCGCTCGCGCGATCGCAACGAGCTCCTTCACCGATTTCGCGGGCACCGCGGGGTGCAACACGAGATAGAGGGGGGTGGTCACGCACAGCGACACCGGCGCGAAATCCTTCAGGGGGTCGTAAGGCAGGTTCTTGTGCGCGCTGGGGTTGATGGCGAGGCTCGTCACGCTGCCGTAGACCAGCGAATGGCCGTCGGCCGGCGCGCGCGCGGCCGCCTGCATGCCGATGATCTGGCTCGCACCGGGACGGTTTTCGACGAGCACCTGCTGACCGAGGACGTCGGTGAGGCCGATCGCGATCGCGCGCGGCACGAGATCGCCGAGCCCGCCGGGCGAATACGGCGAAATGATTCGGACCGGCTTCGCGGGCCAACTCTGTGCGTGCGCGACCAGCGAAGGGCAGGCGGCATACGCGCACAGCAGCAGAACGAATCGCAGGATCATCATCGGGGGACTTGAACGAGAAACGACGCGCTAGCCCCGTATCCTACGACAAACGCGGCTAGAGGGCGGGCGGCTCAGCCTGCACGGTGCAGCCGCAACCCGAACTGCGGCACTTGCGAAGGTCCAGCGTCCCAGGCGGAGCCATGCATCGCGTGCGGGCGCAGGGCTTTCACAGAACCTTGCCGCTGCCGTTCGCGAGCTCGTCGCTGCGACGCATGACGAACTGGAAGCGATAGCCTTCGCCGCATTCGTTGCAGGAGACGTAGACCCCGCTGCCATCGCAGACGACTTCCAGATGGCCTCGGCAGCGCTGATAACGCCTTGTACCGTCGGCGTTATACATGTGCGGGTATTTCGTGGGAATGCGCTTCATGCTTATCCCTCAGCAAGGATAGTGCCGCTCGCCCCGTCCGGGGCGGCGGGCGTAAAGCGCGGGAAATCAGTGCGAGTGGGAGTAAGGCGCGTAGAGCGAGGTGAGCCCGGTCGCGGTGCCCGGATCCTGACGTGCCTGCCGTGTCGGGTTCGCGAACGCCGGCGACTTGTAGTTCGCGCTGAACGTCATGCCGGCCTGGGCGCTGAACCGCACCGCCGGCTCGTTCGCGTAGAACACGACCGGGACCGATTGCCGCGTCACCTTACCGTCGGTCACGCCGGGCCTGGATACGATGAAGTGCAGGTGCGGGCCGGAAGAATAGCCGGTGTTGCCCGAATGACCGATGAGATCGCCCGCGGTGACGCGCTGGCCGAGCTTCACGAAGTCGGTGCCGGGCGACAGGTGAGCGTATTCCGCGACCGTGCCGTCGTCGTGCACGATCGCCACGGTATTCGCCTTGTCGAGGTAGCTCACGTCGAAGCCGCCCTCATGGTGCTTCAGCGTGGCATCGATGACGACGCCGCCGCGCGCGGCCACGATTGGCGTCCCGCGCGGCATAGCGAAATCGACGGCGTACAGGTTCTCACGGTTGTTGTGGCTGCTCAACTTGCCGCCGTAAGCCTGAGTGACGGCGAATGCGAGCCCTTCCTGGAACGGCAACCGATACAGCGCGGCGGCGTCGTGCACGGCGTCCAGGCGCCCGAAATGGTGACTGTAGCGGAAGAGAAAGCTGAACCCGCCCGTGGCTTTGTCCGCGGCATACACCCGGCCGAGAGGCAGCGCGGTATGACCGGGAACGACGACGGTTGCCGGCCAGATGCGGTCGGAGGCGTAGTTTTCGCCGCTCAGGGTCACGTGCACCGTGATGGGGGC
>CAZULX010000572.1:0-4457 GCA_964621335.1 uncultured Streptomycetaceae bacterium | reverse complement strand
ACGGGGCGGGGGTTTTGAGCGCTGCGCCCAACCCCCGGCGATGAACGATACAGAGGGAAACCCATGTTTTCCCTCCGTAACCTCCTTTCCTTCGGCTCCCTGCCGGTCGCTCCGATACATAAAGCACTAAAGTGCGTCAGGTCATCAACGCACCCTTGCGGCCCTTACCCGGGCGGCCAGGTGAGCTTGCGGCCCGCGATGATGTGCAAATGGAGATGAAAGACGCTCTGGCCTGCGTCGGCGCCGTTATTGACGACGAGCCGGAAAGCGTCGGCTACGCCCAGCTCGCTCGCGATTTTTCCTGCGGCGAGCATGAGGCGCCCGAGCGTGGCTTCGTCTTCGGCGGTCGCGTCGACGAGCCGCGGGATCTCCTTCTTGGGGATGAGCAGCACGTGCGTGGGCGCCTGCGGATTGATGTCGCGGAAGGCGAGACAGTGCTCGTCCTCGTAGACGATGTCGGCCGGAATTTCGCGGCGGATGATTTTTCCGAAGATGGTGTTCACGGGTGCCTCATTTCTTTGCGTTTTCAGCGATCCACTTCAGCAACTCGTCGAGGAATGCGTCGGTCGCCTCCGCGAGGGCTTTCACGGCGCCGGGCGCGTTGGGCTGCGCGGCACGCTCGACCTCGAAAGCGCGCTGTGCGAGCAGCACGCGCCCTTCGCTCTCCAGGAGCGACGCGCGTGCGCGCAGCAGCACGGCGCTTTGCCCCGGCGCCTTGAACTGCTGGCTGAAATCCTCGAGCTCGATCCTGAGCGTGTAATCCGAACGCGCCCCGAACGCGGGCGAGACCACACCCCGGGTGACCGCTGCGAGGCGGCTCCGCAGGCGGTCCGCGATGAGCGACGCAGGCTCGGCCGCCCAGCGGCTCATCGAGTACGACTGAGGCTTTCCGGCGTCTTCATACAGCAGGCGGTAGACGATGCCGCCGGTATCGAGCCACACCGGCGCTCTCACCGGCGCGACGAGCACTATTCCGGCGATCGACGGGTTGGTTCGTGCGTGGGCCGGCGGGGGTCCGAAATCATACTCGGCGGGAATCGCCGAGACCGGCCGCTCGATCGAACATGCCGTCAGCGCGAGCACGAGCACGATCGAGGCGCTCGCGCATGAACAGGTCGTGCGCAGCATGCGCGTGCTCATGGCTGCGCCTTGCCGCGCGCTTCGAAGCCTGATTCACCGGGGCCGGGCGCGCCCTGCTTGCGCCCGAAGACCAGGCTTTGCGGCTGGTCCTTGAGCTCGGAGGCGAGGCGCTCCAGGCTGCGCGAAGTGCGCGCGAGCTCATCCGCGAGCGCATTGATGCGCGGCAGCGTTTCCGAAGCGACCGTATCCGCGAGCCCGCCCACCGCCCCGCTGGCCTTTTCCGCGCTGCCCGCGACGCGCTCGATCGCCTGCAGGCGCGAAGCAAGCTCCCTGTTGGTGCTCGAAATTTCCGCGAGCAGCTTGTCCGCATGCTGGAAAGTTCTGCGCGCATCCGCGATCAGCGCCTCGGACCCCTTCGCCGCGGGCTGCATCGCCTGCGCGAGCGAGGTGATCTGGCGCGTCGCGACCTCCACGTTCTTCAGCATGCTTCCGATCTGCGCCTGGTTCTCGTCGCTCAGCAGCGTGTTGACGCGCTTCATCACTTCACGCGCGTCGGAGAGCACGAGCTGTCCCACCTCGGCGAGGCTCGAGAACAGCGACTCGCGGATCGGGATCGCGGCCGTGCCTTCGTAATCCGCCGGCGGCAGCCGCTCCGGGTTCTTGCCGGTATCGTCGAGCATGACGTACGAAAGACCGGTGACGCCCTGGTATCTCAGCTCCGCGAAAGTGCCGCGCGTGATCGCCATGTCGCTCTGAATAGCGATATCGATCAGGACGACGGCAGGGTTCTTCGGGTCGAAGCGGATCCCCGTCACTTTGCCGATGCTCACGCCGCGATAGCGCACCGACGCCTGCTCGTTGAGTCCGGTGACGGCGTACTTCGACTCGAGGACGTAATACTCCTTCTCATACGTATCGCCGCTGAACCACATCGCCGCGACGAGGACGCCGGCGCCGAGGAGCAGCGTGAAAAGGCCTGCGGCGAGCGCGTGTGCTTTGTTTTCCATGGTCAGGCGCTCTCTTGCTCTGCGGGACTGGGCGCGGGCGCTGCGGGCTCGCGGTTGCGGTCCGTCCAGGTTTCGAGCGCGTGGCGCCCGCGCTCGCCCTGAAAGAAGTTACGAATAAAAGGATGGTCCATGGAGAGGACTTCGGGAACGCTGGAGGCGGCGACGAGCTTCTGGTCGGCGAGTACGGCGACGCGGTCGGAGAGCGCGGCGAGCGTCTCGAGATCGTGCGTGATCATGACGACGGTCAGATCGAGCTCGCGGTGCAGGCCCTGCAGGAGCTCGACGAAGCTTTCGCTGCGGTCGGGATCGAGACCGGCCGTGGGCTCGTCGAGAAAGAGGAGCTCGGGCTCGAGCGCGAGCGCGCGCGCGAGCGCGACGCGCTTCACCATGCCGCCCGAAAGCTCGGCGGGCATCTTGTACGCGTGCCTGCCTTCGATCGACACCATGTCGAGCTTCATCATGACGAGGTCGCGTATGAGCGTCTCATCGACCGTCTTCAGCTCGCGCAGCGGCACCGCGACGTTGTCGTAGACGTTGAGCGCCGAAAAAAGCGCGCCTTCCTGGAAGAGGACGCCCCAGCGCTCGCGCAGCTCGCGCATCGCCGTGCGGTCGCTGTCGTGGAGCCTGCGCCCGAATACGTTCACTTCGCCGCGCGCGGGCTTCTCGAGCCCGAGGATCTGGCGCATGAGCACGGTCTTGCCGCTGCCGCTGCCGCCGACGAGCGAAATGATCTCGCCGCGGTAGACCGTGAGGCTCACGTCGCGATGCACGACCTGGCGCCCGAACCGGGTCCAGAGGTTGCGCACCTCGATGACGGGCTCTTTCAACCGTATATCCCGATGTCGGAAAACATGACTGCGAAGATCGCGTCGACGATGATGACGATGGTGATCGAGGTCACCACCGAGTTGGTCGTGCCGATGCCGAGGCTTTCGGTGTTGGGCTGAATTCGCAATCCGAAATGGCACGCGATCAGTGCGATCAATATGCCGAAGACTACCCCTTTTCCGAGGCCGAGCCACAGGTTGGCCGTCGGCACCGCGTCGGGAAGACTCGCGATGAAGTGCCGGTAGTCGATGCCGAGCTGGAGCTGCGCCGAGACCATCCCGCCGATCAGCGCGACCGCGTCCGTCCACAGGATGAGGAGCGGCATCGCGACTGCGAGCGCGATCATTTTCGGCAGGACGAGTCGGAGCGTGTGCGGAATGCCCATGACGGCGAGCGCGTCGAGCTCCTCGGTGACGCGCATGACGCCGATCTGTGCCGTCATCGCCGAGCCGGAGCGCCCGGCGACAAGGATCGCGGCGAGGACCGGCCCGAGCTCGCGAATGATCGAGATGCCCAGCAGGTTGACGATGAAGATGTCGGCGCCGAAGCTGCGCAGCTGCTGCGCGGAGAGGTAGCTCAGAACGACGCCCACCAGGAACCCGACGAGTGCCGTGATGCCGAGCGCCTGCGCACCCGTGCGATAAAGATTGGCCGAGATTTCGCGCCAGGGGATTTCGCCGGGATGGCGCACGAGATGCAGAAGGTCGAGGCTCACGCGCCCGAGCAGCGACACCGACGACACGACGTGGTCGACGAGCGCAAGCATCGCGCCGCCGAGGACGAGTAGCGGCCAGCTCCACTGCCGCCGCGTTTTTGGAAGCCGGGCGGAATCCGGGACATCGAGATGCGCGAAAAGCGGCTGCTGTTCCGGGCGCAGGCTCACCTGCCCCGCCATCCGGCCGCCCCACGTGCGCCACAGCAGCAGCGCGCCGGCGTGGTCGAGCGCGCTCACCTGGCAGAGGTCCCATCCGGCGGCGTCACGGAACTGCCCGAGTCGCGACTCGAGCTCGGCGAGCACCGGCTGCAGCGAGCGCAGGTTCCAGGCCCCGGAGAGCTCCACCACAGGGCGGCCCTCGGGGTCGTGTCTGACACGGATATCGGGCGCCGCGGCCGCCTCGCCGACACTCATGCGCGAAAGGCCCTCGCCGAGGGGGGCCGGCGGGCGGGGGAAAGCAAAACGCGCCGAGAAAGCAGAGGTGGCAACGACTTACGTGCGGCCCATGTCGTTTGGTGCTATGCAATAAAAAAGGGTTGACCCTGCTGGTTTAGCCCGTATAATACGCATTGTGCGATGCAGCAAACCACGACCCCCGGACCACCACGGCAAAGGAGCTTACGATGTATCAAACCCCTGAACAACTGATCGCGATCAACAAAGCAAACGTCGAAACCGCCCTGCGCTTTGCGGGCGTGGCCCTCGACGGCGCCGAGAAGCTGATCGAGCTGCAGATGAAAACCGCCAAATCGGCCCTCGCCGACGGCATCCAGAGCGCGCGCGCCTTCACCGCCGTTCGTGACTTCGACCAGCTCGCGGCGCTGAAG
>CAZULX010000571.1:0-2713 GCA_964621335.1 uncultured Streptomycetaceae bacterium | reverse complement strand
CGTGATGGAGCTCGACGACGGGAAGCTGACGCTGCGCCCCGGAGACGTGGTGATCGACGTCGGCGCGTGGCACTTGTGGGACAGCTCGGCGCAAGGCTGCCTGATGGCCTTCGACATGTTCGATTGCGAATTCGTCGACGGCGACGCGGGCACGGCGCAGGGGAACGACAAGCCGATGCGCCCGCCGGAGAACCAGAAGCTCCCGCCCGGGGTGAAGCCGCAGCGGCGCGTGGTCGCGATCGATCGCGAGGCGGGGAAATCGGCGCTCGTCGGCGATACGTCTTCACCCGACGTGCGCCTCGATCCCGCGCGTCCCGGGTTCGCCGTGCATCGCATGTGGGTCGTCGACGGTTTCCCGGCGAAGATCGTCTACGAGACGCTGCATCTGCCGAACGTGCTGGTGCCGCCGACGAAAGGATCCGTGCTCAATGTTTTCACGTTCCCGCCCGACGCCGCGTGGAAAGGCAAGGTCGGCGAGCGCGAGGTGAAGTCATACTTCCAGGCGATGGGTGCGCCGAACGCATCGACGTATTCGGGTGAGGCGCCGCATCCCTACATGCAGAAGACGAAGACACTCGATATCTGCATCGTCCTCGAAGGCGAGGTGACGCTCGTGCTCGACACGCAGGAGGTCGCGCTGAAGCAGGGGGAATTCGTCATCAACCGCGGCGTGAATCACGCATGGAGCAACCGCTCAGGCAAGCCCGCGGTGGTCTCGATCGCGTCGCACGACGGCAAGTAACCGGCAACTGGAGAACAAACATGCCACAGCATCTGAAAGGTAGATCGGCCCTCGTGACAGGCGCAGGACGCGGCATCGGCCGCGAGATCGCGCTGTTGCTGGCGAAGGAAGGCGCGAAAGTCGCGGTGTGCGATCCGGGGCTCGGCCGCGGCGGCGAGCAGACCGGCGAGCGCGTCGCCGACGAGGTGGTGAATCTCATCAAGAAAGACGGCGGCGCCGCCATCGCGCTCTACGACTCCGTCGCCGACTACAAGAAATGCGGCGAGATGGTGGCCAAAACGGTGGAGGAATTCGGCAGCATCGATCTCATGATCAACGTCGCCGGCATCCTGCGCGAGCGCATGATCTGGAACATGACCGAGGAAGACTTCGATCTCGTGGTCGCGGTGCACATGAAGGGCATGTGGAACATGTCGCACCACTCGATCAAGCACATGCGCGCCAAGGGTTTCGGGCGCATCGTCAATTTCTCCTCGTCGGCCTTCAAGGGCGCGGTCGGACAGTGCAACTACGCCGCGGCGAAGGCCGGCATCATCGGTCTCTCGCGCTCCATCGCGAAGGAAGCCTACAAGTTCGGCATCACGTGCAATGCGGTGTGCCCGTCGGCGGACACGCGGATGACGCTCACGGAGGAAGTGAAGGCGAACCGCAAGCGCAAGCTCGCGGCCGGGCTGATGACGCAGGAAGAATACGACCGTCAGGCACAGCCGCGCGGGCCGGAATACATCGCGCCGCTGATCGCCTACCTCTGCACGGACGAGGCCTACTATCTCAACGGCCAGACGTTCCACATCGAGAAAGGCGAGCTCTCGAACTACTACTTCGGCGAGACGATGCGGCAGATCCTGAAGGAAGAGGACGAAGGCATGTTCAGCATCGACGAGCTCATGACGAAAATGCCGGTATTGATGAAGGACGTCGGGCTCGTCGCACCGGTCGTGCAGCCTTCGGAAGCGCAGCAGTACGTGAAGCAGCGCTAGAGGACACGATGCCCGCCGCGCTGTTTTCACCGCTCGGGATTCGCGAGATCACGCTGCGCAACCGCATCGTCGTCTCGCCGATGCTAACGTATTGCGCGGAAGGCGGGCACGTGAACGACTTTCACCTCGCGCACCTGGCGCAGTTCGCCGCCGGCGGCGCGGGGATCGTCTTCATGGAGTCCACCAAGATCGATCCCGCGGGCTGCTCGACGCCGCGCGACACGGGACTGTGGAAGGACGATTTCATCGAGCCGCTGAAGCGCATCACCGCGCTCGTGAAGCGCAACGGCGCGGTGCCGGCGATCCAGCTCGGCCACTCGGGACGCAAGGCGCGAAGATCGGTGCCGTGGGAAGGGCGCGTGCCGATGGCGAACGCGCCCGGCGTGGATCACGGCGAGACGTGGGAGCTGATCGGCCCCAGCGCCGTAGCCCACGATTCGAAATATGTAGTACCGCGCGAGATGACGCGCGAGGACATTTGCAAAGCCGCTGAAGCGTGGGGGGAAGCCGCGCGCCGCGCGAACGATGCGGGCTTCGACGTGGTCGAGATCCACGGGGCGCATGGGTATCTCATCCATCAGTTTCTCTCGGCCGTTGCGAACCGGCGCACCGACGAGTACGGCGGCTCGCTGGAGAACCGCATGCGCTTCGCCGCCGAGGTGGCGCGCGAGGTCCGCAAGCGCTGGCCCGAAGGAAAGCCGCTCTTTTTTCGCGCGTCCGCGGTCGACGAGACCGGCTGGACGATCGAGGACAGCATCGCGCTCGCGAAAGTGCTGAAGGCGAACGGCGTGGACGTGATCGACTGCAGCGCGGGCGGGATGTCGGACGGCGCGACGGCGAGCGAGATGGCGCCGGCGTACGGCTACCAGGTCCCGTATGCGCGCGAGATTCGCGCCGGCGCCGGCATCATGACCATGGCGGTCGGCATGATCGTCCACTCGGACCACGCGGAGGAGATCGTGAGCGGCGGCAGCGCCGACTTGGTCGCGCT
>CAZULX010000570.1:0-3765 GCA_964621335.1 uncultured Streptomycetaceae bacterium | reverse complement strand
GTGCCAGCGAGTGCACCGCGCTCAATGAAGGCATTCCGAATTCTCCCCCGGCCAACCGTTGGTCTGAATAGGGGCGACGGTGCAATAAGCGTGCCGACCTAGAATCTACGCTCGAAGAATGTCAGAAGGCTTTGTTTGCAGGCGCAGTTTTGCCACCCGGGTCCGTGATGTGTTCGCGCACCGCCAAGGGCTCCGCGTGTCCATTATTCAATCGACCCGCGCGCCCGAGCGCTTCACTACATCGGCCCATTTGACGTACTCGCTGCGGATCAGATTGCCGAACTGCTCGGGAGTAACGGGCATCGGCTCCGCGCCGATGGCAGCCAGGCGATCGCGCACGGTGGTCGAGACAAGCGCCTTGTTGAGCGCGGCATTCAGCTTGACGACGATCGCGCGCGGCATGCCGGCGGGCCCGACGATGCCGTTCCACGTGCTTGCTTCATATCCGGGAACGCCCGCCTCTGCGATCGTCGGCACCTCGGGCAGCGCATCGGAGCGCTTCGCGGCGCTGACCGCGAGAGCGCGCACGCGGTTCGCCTTGGCATGCGGCGTGATCGAGTTCATCCCTTCGAGCATGAGCTGCACCTGTCCCGAGATGAGGTCCGCGATGCCCGCCGCGCCGCCTTTGTACGGCACGTGCACGATCCGCGTTCCGGTCATCGTCTTGAAGAGCTCGAATCCGACATGCCCGGGCGTGCCGTTGCCGGAGGAGGCATTGGAAAGCTTCCCGGGGTTCTGTTTCGCATACTCGATCACGTCGCGCACGCTTTTCAAGGGGCTCGCAGGCGACGCGGCGAGCAGCATGTTGCCGTGCGCGGTCTGGCCGATCGGCTGGAAATCCCTACGGACGTCGAATGGCACTTTGCGCACGAGGTTGGGGCTGATGACGAGCGCACCGATAGGCGCGTAGCCGATCGTATAGCCGTCGGGCACCGAGCGGGCGATCATCTCCATGCCGATGATAAGCGCACCGCCGGGGCGATTGTCGACGACGATCTGCTGCCCGATATGCTTCGTCAGCTCGAGCGCGACGATACGCGCGAGCGTGTCCGAGGAACTTCCCGGCGCCTGCGGCACGATGAGGCGTATCGGACGCTCGGGATACCTGGCCGCGTCCGCGCCCCAGGCCGCGCCTGCGGCGCAGCCGATGACGCCGGCCGCTGCGGCGGCGATCAGGTTATGAGTGTGCCTGGTCATGCGGTCCTCCCCTTCGTCACTTCCTTCACCGACTGGCCGCACAGCACGGGCAGCTCTTCGCTGATCGCCCCGGTAAGCCTCGCATCGGCGATATCGTCGAACCGCGTCGGCTGCGCGTTGAGTATGATCACGCCCGCGCCCGCCGCTTTCGCGCCCGGCACCGCGCCCGCGATCGGATACACCTGCAGGCTCGTGCCGACCGCGATCAGGCAATCGGTCTCGGTGGCCGCGCGCATCGCGCGCTCGATCACCTTCGGCACCAGCGCCTGTCCGAACGAGATTGTGTCGCTCTTGAGTATGCCGGTGCAGGTCTCGCACGCCGGGTCGTCTTCGCCGGCGCGCACGCGCTCGAGCACGGCCTGCATCGGGCCGCGCCAGCCGCACGACAGGCAGATCGCCTTGTGCACGTTGCCGTGAACCTCGATCAC
Source organism: uncultured Streptomycetaceae bacterium (assembly GCA_964621335.1). Lineage (GTDB taxonomy): Bacteria > Pseudomonadota > Gammaproteobacteria > Burkholderiales > SG8-41 > JAQGMV01. The sequence continues at coordinate 2,140 of CAZULX010000570.1, read as the reverse complement.
GAGCTCGGTGGCGTTGCCGGCGCGCTGGTGCAGCCCGTCGATGTTCTGCGTGATGAGCGCGTGGAGCTTGCCGCGGCGCTCGAGCTCGACCAGCGCGCGATGGCCCGCGTTCGGCTGCGCCGTCCACGCGGGATGCTCGAGACGGCTCTGCCACGAGAGCCTGCGCACCTCGGGGTCCGCGACGTAATAACGGATGTCGGACAGCCGCTCGGCTTTCGGATTGCGCGTCCACACCCCTTGCGGGCCGCGGAAGTCCGGTATCCCCGAATCGGTCGATATGCCGGCGCCGGTCAGCACCACCACGCGCTTCGCCGCGTCTATGAGCTCCCGCGCTTTGTGTAGCGCCGAGCTAAGCACCGTAGCGCTCCAGCGCTGCGGAATCGAACTCGAGGCCGAGGCCCGGCTTCATCGGCACCGTGAGCTCGCCGTTCACCGGCTGCGGGACTTCCTTGAATAGCCTGGACGACCACGGCATGTATTCGACCGTGAGGCCGTTCGGCGCGGCGGCGACGAGGTGCACCGAGATCTCCGGCGCGAGATGGTTCACGATCGGCAGGTTGAAGGCTTCGGCCATGCCCGCGATTTTCATCCACTGCGTGATGCCGCCCGCGCGCAGGACGTCGACCATCACGATGTCGACCGAGCGTGCTTCGAGCATGTGCCGGAACGGCACGAGGCCGTAGACGTACTCCCCGGCGGCGATCGGCGTCGACAGCGCATCGGCGACCGCGGCGAGGCCGGGGTAATCGTCGGGCGCGACCACGTCTTCCAGCCAGAAGAGGTTGTACTCGTCGACGCGCTTGCCGATCGAGATCGCCTGGCGAACGTCCCAGCGCTGGTTGATGTCGCACATGAGATCGATCTTGGGTCCGATCGCATTTCTCACCACGCGTATGCGCTCGACCTCGAGCTCGGGGTTGGTGTCTCCCGGCAGCGCGAGCTGCGTCTTCATCTGGCGGAAGCCTTTCTCGACCAGGCGCGCCGCGGCTTTCTCGACGTGGGCGAGCGGGAATCCGCGCATGAGCGCTCCGCTCGCATAAGTCGGCACGCGCTCGCGGAAGCCGCCGAGGAGCTTCGCGAGCGGCTGGTTGAAGACCTTGCCGCGTATGTCCCACAGCGCGATGTCGATCGCCGAGAGCGCGAGGGTGAAGATCCCGCCGGGGCCGCTGGAGGCGGCCGCGGCGCGTATCTTGCCGACGATCGCTTCGATCTCGAGCGGATTCATGCCGATCGCGAGCGCGCCGAGCCCGTCGATCGCGGCCTTGAGCGCGCCGCTCATCGCACCGCCGCCGAAGAAGGTGATGCCGATGCCTTCGACGCCTTCGTCCGTGCGCATGCGCAGCGTAACGAAAGCCTGCCGGGCGTCTTTCGCGGCCGGCCCGTCGGCGAACGGCTCTTCGAGTGGCAGGCGTACGATCCGGCTTTCGATCTGGGTGATTTTCATCGGGCTCTCTTATTGGTTGTGATGAATGCTGCGGGCGGCGTGTCCCGCATGATAACGCCGGCCGAGCTGGAGTGCGCCTGAGCGGGACACGCGTCATTTCGGTAACATTCGGGTTTCGCGAAGGAGAAACAAGGCATGAGCACCCCCGTCAAAGTGGGCATCGTCGGCCTCGGCCGCTGGGCGAAAGTGCTCACCCGCGCGGCGTCCAAGTCCGACAAGCTGGAGATCGTCGCGGGATACAGCCGCTCCGAAGACAAGCGCAGCATGTTTCAGCAGGAAACAGGCGTAGCTGCGGTTCCCGATCTCAACGCGATGCTGGCGAACCCCGAGATCAAGGGGGTCATCCTGACGGTGCCGAACGAGCAGCACCTGCCGGTCGCGGCGGAGGTGGCGAAAGCGAAAAAGCACATCTATACCGAAAAACCGATCGCCAGCACGCTCGAGGACGGACTGCGCATCGAGGCGCTCCAGAAGCAGCACGGCGTGCAGGTCGTGGTCGGCCACAGCGCGCGGCTGCTCGCGGGCACGCGCATGATCAAGCAGGCGATCGACCGCGGCGACCTCGGTCGCGTTTCGTTCATCGAAGCGAACTTCTCGAACGAGCGCGCGCTCGAGCTCACGCCGAAGACCTGGCGCTGGTACAAGGACAAGGCGCCGGGCGGACCGCTTTCGCAGCTCGCCATCCACCAGTTCGAC
>CAZULX010000569.1:0-4362 GCA_964621335.1 uncultured Streptomycetaceae bacterium | reverse complement strand
TTACAACGGTTTCAGCCTGATCGCCGGCAACCTCGACGAGCTCTGGTTCTGCTCCAATCGTGGGGGCACCGCCAGGCGCGTCGAGCGTGGAGTCCACGGCCTGAGCAATCATCTCCTCGACGAGCCTTGGCCCAAGGTGCGCCGGGGCATCGCGGAGCTCGAGTCGCTGCTCGAAGCGGGCGAGGACGAGCTCACGACCCGGTTGATGGCGCTTCTGGGGGACAGCACGCCTGCGCCTGACGACCTTTTGCCTGCGACCGGCATTGCGACCGAGCGCGAGCGGGCACTCTCGGCATCATTCATCCCCGGCACCGATTACGGCACCCGCGCCTCGACCGTCGTGCTCGTCGACGCCGACGGGCAGGCGCTTTTTCGGGAACGCACCTACGGGCCCGGCGGCGCGGTGCAGGGGGAAACCGAACAGCGATTCGGTATCGAGCCCGCGCTCAGTCGATCTCCAGCTCGGGCTCCAGCCTGAGCTCCATGGCGCGGTGGGGAATGCCGGCTTCGTCGAATTCGTCGCCGACCGCCGTGAACCCGTACTTTTTGTAGAAGTCGAGCGCGTGCGTCTGCGCGTGCAGCCGCACCACCGTGCAGCCTTCCTTGCGGGCGAGCTCGAGTAAGGCCGCGAGAATCGCGCCTCCGACGCCGCGCCCGCGCCATTCTCTCGCCACCGCCATGCGTCCGATCTGCCCGTCGAGCCTCAAGCGCCCGGTGCCGATCGCCACGCCTTCATCGTCGAAAGCGAGCACGTGATAAGCGCGCTCGTCGGCTTCGTCCCACTCGAGGTCTTCCGGGACGTGCTGTTCCTCGACGAACACGGCGTGCCTCACCGCGCGCAGCTGTTCGCGGCTCGCATTCCAGTTCACAGGTCGCACGGCGAACGGCGGCGCAGGCATCGCTGCATTATAATCGCCGCCCACATGAAGTGGATCAGGCAGCCGTCGTTCGAAACGTTGCGCTGGCGCGAAGGCGCTTTGGAGCTGCTCGATCAGCGCGCGTTGCCCGGTGAGCTCACCTATTTGCGCTACAGCGACGCGCGCGGCGTCGCCGAAGCGATACGCGACATGGTCGTGCGCGGGGCGCCTGCGATCGGATGCGCCGCCGCATACGGCATGGCGCTAGAGAGCCAGTGCATGGTGCACGCGTCACGCCCCCGATTCGATGCGGCGATGAACGCCGCCTGCGACGTGCTGCATGCGAGCCGGCCGACCGCGGTCAATCTATTCTGGGCGATCGCCAAGATGCGCGCGCGACTCGATGCCCTCGGCGCGGTTCCTCCCGTGGAGGCCGCCGCGGCGCTCCTCGAGGCGGCGCAGGAGCTGTGTGCCGAAGACGTAAGGCTGAATCGAGCGATGGGCGAGCACGGCGCCGCGCTCCTCGGGGATGCCGCGCGAGTGTTGACGCACTGCAATGCGGGCGCGCTGGCGACCGCGGGTCACGGCACCGCCTTGGGCGTGATCCGATCAGCCGTAGAAGCGGGCAAGCGCATCGAAGTGTACGCCGACGAGACGCGCCCTTTCCTGCAGGGTGCGCGATTGACAGCCTGGGAGCTCGCCCGGGACGGCATCCCGGTCACGCTGATCGCCGACAGCGCGGCGGCTTTCCTGATGAGCCGCGCGCGCATCGACGCCGTGATCGTGGGCGCCGATCGGGTCGCCGCGAACGGCGACGTCGCGAACAAGATCGGCACCTATCCCGTGGCGGTCGTCGCACGGCGGCACTCGATACCGTTCTACGTCGCGTGTCCGCTGTCGACCATCGACGTGACCGTCGCAACCGGTGCCGACATACCGATCGAGGAGCGCGGCGCCGAGGAACTGATGGGCTATCGAGACACGCGCTGGGCGCCGGAAGGCGTCGCCGCGGTGAACCCGGTCTTCGACGTGACGCCCGCGGAGCTCGTGACCGCGCTCATCACCGAGAAAGGGATCGTGCGCGAGCCCGACGCCGGAAAGATCGCAGCGCTGATGAAAGGCGCGGATAGGAAGTAGCGCCGGTAGGCGCGTGCCGAAGGAGTGGCGTAGATATTGAAATAGCGCCGGTAGGCGCCTAAGCGGGCATGTAACGCCCGGAAGCGTGAGCAACGCTCACGTTGGAGGAGCGGCGTAGCTATTAAAAATAGCGCCGGTAGGCGCTTAAGCGACTATTTGCGCCTGCGGCGCAGCGTTAGCTGCGCCGCAGGCGCGTCGTAGTTATATCGTCAGGCCGCCGCTCACTTCGATCACGGCGCCGTTGATGTAGCTCGCCTCGTCGGATGCGAGGAAAGCGAACGTGTTCGCGATCTCTTCCGGCCTGCCGAGGCGGCCCATCGGCACTTTCTCTTCGAGGGCGTGGAGCACGCGCTCGGGGATCGAGCCCAGGATGCTGGTGGAAATGAATCCGGGGCACACGGCATTGGCGCGTATGCCTTTGCGGCCGAGCTCGCGCGCCCAGGTCTTGACCATCCCGATGACGCCCGCCTTGGATGCGGCATAGTTGGTCTGGCCGAAGTTACCGGTGAGCCCGACGATCGAAGACGCGTTCAGGATGACGCCGGACTGCTGCTCGAGCATCGCGTTCACGACCGCTTTGGTGCAGTTGTAGACGCCTTTCAGATTGATCTCGATCACGTTGTCGAACTGGTCCTCGGTCATGTTCTTCAGTTGCGCGTCCATGACGATGCCCGCATTGTTGACGAGGCAGTCCACCCTGCCCCATTTGGCGAGCGTAACCTCGACCATGCTTTCCAGGCTTTTCATGTCCCTCACGTCCGCGACGAAACCGAACGCATCGCCTCGCGTCTCCTTGCACATCTGAACGGTTTCCTCGATCCATTCGGGCGAAAGGTCGCAGACCACGACCTTGGCGCCCTCCTGGGCGAACTTGACCGCCGTCGCCTGGCCTATGCCCCTGCCGGCTCCGGTGATGATGGCAACCTTGTCTTGTAGTCTCATTGTGCTATCCGGTTTCGCGCTGAATGGTGCAGCGCATTCATGGAAATGTAGCCGCTTTTCCTGCATTGCACAATACATGCCTGCCAAGCCTGGGCACGCGTCGAATAGGCTCCGAAAAGCCCTCTTGTTCAAGGTATTGCGTTCAGGATGCGAGTGCGATTCCACGCGCGGTGAGGCGAGTGCGAAGGCGCTGCAGCAGCGCCGTGTCAGAGCGGCTGCGCGGCTTTGCGGCGAGCTGCGAAAAAACGCTGCAGCAAAGCGCCGGCATCGGCGGCGAGGAGCCCGCCAGAGACGCTCGTGTGGTGATTGAGTCGAGGCTCGGCGAAGACGTCGGCGACGCTCCCGCACACCCCGGTCTTCGGGTCCGGCGCCCCGTAAAAGAGGCGCGCGATGCGCGCGTGCATGATGGCGCCGGCGCACATGAGGCACGGCTCCAGCGTGACGTAGAGATCGCACCCGCCGAGACGGTAGTTGCCCACATGCCCCGCCGCATCGCGCAGCGCGGCGATTTCCGCGTGCGCCGTCGGATCGCGGGCGGATATCGGACGGTTGTAGCCGCGCCCGACGATTTCTCCGTCTTTGACCACCACCGCGCCCACCGGCACTTCGCCCGACTCGGCAGCCTGCCCGGCGAGCTCGAGCGCCGCCCGCATGAAGTCCGTCTCACTCAATGCCCGCTCCGGATAGGTACGCGGTAGGAATGGCGCATCGCATGTCGCGGGCAGATGTGCTCCGGGTCGCATCCCCGGAAACCGGGGCCCCTGCTACCCCTCCGCACATCACTCCCATAGTCGTCAACGATGCCCTTCCCTTTCCAGTAATGCAAGTCTTCAAGATCCATCGAAGACTATGGATGCCGGTCAGCGCATCTAGGTCGCCGTCGAGCAGGCCGTGTAAGGAGACGGACAAACCAACCGCGTGCGCTTGACCAGAACTAATCACGCCGTCACCCACGAGCTTGGTGACAAGCGGTTCGTTGACCTTTTCCACGACTCCTGCGATGCGGCCCAGCACAGCAATGGCCGCATCCGGCAAGTTCAGCGGTAAAACCAAACGAGATCAGTTCGTCGCGGTGCACATTCGGTATATCGAGCAGGATGTTGTCGAGAAGGTCGCGCAACGAAGCCGGGGCGATGAACTTGTCGATTGCGTTGTTCAGCGCATCGCTCAACTCATCAACTGACACCCGCTGAAGTTCGCCCAATACAGTCGGAAGTCCTTCACGGAAGCCGCCCTTCATAGTGCCGCCGAGCTGGTCACGACCGAAAGGCCCTCTAGCGTCAGCTGCGCAAGATCGACCAGGCGGATCCCACGCAGAACCGTCGTTCCTTCTTCCTGCCTCGGCCTCCCTAAAGCAGCTGCTGAAGGCCTGACTTAAGCATCGCCCCATGCTTTACATTGAGATGTCTCCGATCGACAATCCCGC
>CAZULX010000568.1:0-6980 GCA_964621335.1 uncultured Streptomycetaceae bacterium | reverse complement strand
CACCCACATCCGCGCCGATACGAACCCGGGGCGCGCCGGATCGGTGCGAACGTCGGGCGTCGGCCCGTCGGCGATCGCCCGCGATCGGTCGTTCTCGTCCACGACGACGATGCGGCGCAATCCTCTCTCGCCGCTCATGTGCCCGCTTCCTCGTCGAAGCGGCCGGCCATCATCACGAAAGCCATCCGGCTGCCTTGGGCCGTTTCGGACCACGCGTGCCAGCTTCCGACCTGGATGCACACGTCCCCCGGCTCGAGCAAGTGCTCTCCCGCATCGGTGACGAGGATGCGCTCGCCCGAGACGAGGATGCCGTAGTCGAGCGTCTCCGACTTGTGAATGCGCGTCGTGTAGAGATTCTGCCGCCCGCGCTCCCACGTGCCGCCTTCGGTTCTTTTCGGCGGATGCTCGGGCGTGATGTGCTCGTCTCTCGTCCTGTCGTAGAGCGCCGGCCGCGCGTCCGACTGCACGATGCGCAGCCGCCCGCCGTTCTCCGGAGGCTCGAAGTGGAAAGGCAGATCGCCGTCGTCGCGCTCGCCGGTGACAGGCGCCGGGGCCGACTCGAACATCCAGATATCGGTCATCCCCGTGCCTTTCTTGAATGCGCTCGCCTTGACGCGCGGCGCGGCGCTGTCGTAGAGCACGCGCGAGCGTCCCTGCGCGTCGTTGCCCGTCACGACGCGGCGTATGGGCCTGATTCCCTGCTCCGCCATCGACCTCTCCTCTTCATTCAGTCCGGGTGGACCAGGCAATCGCTCGCGATGCCGGACACATCGGTGCAGCCCAGGAGCGCGAGCGTGCGGTCGATCTCCTCGCGCAGCAATGCGATCGCGCGCGCCGCGCCCGATTGTCCGCCCGCGGCCGTGCCATACAGCGTCGCGCGCCCGATGAAGACCGCGCGCGCGCCGAGCGCCAGCGCCTTGACGATATCGCTGCCGCGCCTGAAACCGCTGTCCACGATGACTTCCACACGCTTGCCGACGGCTTCGACCACTTCGGGCAGCACTTCGATCGGGGCGCGCGTGCCGTCGACCACGCGGCCGCCGTGGTTGGACACGATCACCGCATCGACGCCGCAATCGGCGGCGAGCTTCGCGTCCTCCGCGGTCAGCACGCCTTTCGCCATCAGGCGGTGCGGCCACAGCCTGCGCAGCTCGCGCAGGTCGTTCCACGTGAGGGAATCGTTGAGCGCCATCGAGCGCCCCATGGGCAGCGCGGTGATCTTCTGCTTCATTTCGGTGGGGTAGTTCTGATAGCGCGGCATGCCCGTGGTGACGAGGTAGCGCGAGAGCACACCGAGGAGCCAGCGCGGGTGCGTGAGCATGTCCGCGGCGTTACGCCGGGTGATCGAAAAAGGCAGCGTAAACGCGTTGTGCAGGTTGTACTCGCGGCTCGGCGGCACGGGACTGTCGACGGTCACGACGAGGCCTTCGAAACCCGCCGCTCGCGCGCGTTCCACGAGCTTGTGCGAAAGCGATCGGTCGGGCCACATGTAGAGCTGGAACCACAGCGTCCCGCCGGCTTCTTCGGCCACCTTTTCCATCGCCGTCATGGAGCCGGTGGCGAGCGTGAACGGGATGCCGGCTTGAGCCGCCGCCTTCGCGAGCGCGATCTCACCCTCGTACCACGTCAGCCCCGCGGAGCCCGTCGGCGCGATCGCGATCGGCATTGCATGCCGCTTCCCGAAGAGCTCGATCGCCTGGCTGCGGCCCGATACGTCGACGAGCGTGCGGTGCCTGAACCTGATCTTCCGCAGCGCTTCCAGATTGTGGCGCAGGGACACTTCGTCTTCGGTGCCGCGGTCGACGAACTCGAAAACGCCTCTGGGCAAGCGCTTGCGGGCGATTTTGCGCAGGTCGGCGATGTTGTACGCGGAACGATACGACGCCATACTAGCGCAGCGTCACTGTAAGCAGCGTCGCGCCTCCGGGAAAACGCACCGCCGCATGATCATCGGCCCTGGAAACGTAGAAGAAGTCCCAGGCGCCGAGGCGCTCGTCCTCGATCACGGCCTCGCCGTCCACGACGATCGCCGCCAGTACATCAGGGTGTTCCATACGCGCGCCCGCAGCCGCTCTCAACGCCTGCAGCACGAGCCTGCCGCACCCGTGATCGATCAGCGTCTTCTCCTCGAGCCCGGGCGCGTGCGCAGTCCACGGCATCTGCGCCGACTGGACGAGACGGTAGTGTTTGTCGGCCGACAGCGTCGCGACTTCGCTGTGGAAGTAGCTTCCCTGGAAGGCGCTGAAAAGCTGGCAGCCTTCAGGGTAGTGCAGCGGGCCGTGCGGTTCGTTGGACGGGCCCAGGATCACGTCGAGCGGCCCGAGCGTGAAGCCGTCCACGATGGTGCGCCCCTTGAGCACCGTCGTCGCGTGGGTTCCCGCGTGGACGTGCCGCGGCTCGGTCGAGCCGACCGGGTAATCGATGAGCCGCATGCACAAGCCGTTGTCGATGTCGTTACAGTACATGCCGGCGCGGCTCGGCCAGCCGTCGACGTTCATGCGGTCTTCCCACGGAATCTCCGCGACGCGCGCAATCTGGTAACCGCCTGTGAGCAGCATGAGTGGCCTATTGCGCGCGCACGTTCGCCTCGCGCAGCACCGTTGCCCAGCGCGCGATGTCTTCCTTCACGAAGCGGGCAAACGCTTCCGGCGTGCCGCCCGCGGGGTCCAGCCCCAGCGTTCCCATGCGCTCGCGCACGTCGGGAAGCTCGAGCACCCGGTTCAATTCTAGGTTCAGCCGGCTGACGACGGCGTTGGGCGTGCCCGCCCTCACGTGGACGCCGTTCCAGCTGATGAAGTCGGCGCCGGGAAAACCGGCTTCGATGATCGTGGGTACATCGGAGAGCGCAGCGGCGCGTTTCACGCCGGTCACGGCGACCGCGCGGAGCTTCCCGCTCTGGACGAAGGGTAGGCCGCCCTGCATTACGGCGAACATGAGCTGTCCCTGTCCGCTGATCACGTCCACCAGCGCGGGACCGGTGCCTTTGTAGGCGACCGAAACGATCTCGATGCCTGCGCTTTTCTTCAGCATTTCGCAGCCGAGATGCGCCGTGGTACCGGGGCCCGAGTGCGCGCAATTGAGTGCGCCCGGCTTCGCTCGCGCGAGCTGCACCAGCTCCTGCATCGACTTGGCCGGAAGCGACGGATTCACGACGACGATGAAGGAGATCTTTGCAAGCAGGGCCACCGGGGCGAGATCGCGTTCGAGGCTGTACGGGAGCTTCGGGTAGTAGGTGGCGTTGATCGTATAGGCGCCGGTGGTGAGCAGCAGCGTGTAGCCGTCGGGCGTGGATTTCGCGACGGTGTCCGCGGCGATGAGGCCGCCCGCTCCGGGACGCTGATCGACGACGACCTGCTGTCCCCATGCGTCGGTGAGCTTGTGCCCGACGATGCGCGCGAGCACGTCGGGGCCGGGTCCGACGATGAAGCGTATCGGTTTGGTGGGGTAGCCCGGCGCCGTAGCGGCCGCACTCGCGCCACACGCGGCGGCGAAGATCGCGAGCACGAGCACTTGCCAGGCGGCCTTCATGTCTTCTGATAGGCGTGGAAATCGCGTCCGCCCGGCGTCCAGGGGTGCGGGGCGATTGCGTACATATCGGTCACCACGTCCACCACGACCGGTCTCTCGAGCGCGATCGCGCGCCTGATCGCATCCCCGAGCTCGCCCGGATGCTCCACCCGTATCCCCGCGCAGCCGAAGTCTTCCGCGATTTTCGCGAAGTTCACCTGCGGGAAGCGCCACATCTCCTCGGCGCGGCCGCGCTGGGTCCCGCCGTAGGCGGTGTCGTTCAGCCTGATCTCCTGGTTGAGCGCGCTGTTGTTGTTCACCACGATAACGGCGTTGATATTGTGGCGTCTCGCGGTCTCGAGCTCGGCGATGTGGTAGTAAAGCCCGCCGTCGCCGGTGAAGCACACGACCGGGCGCTGCGGCAGCGCGCACTTCACGCCGAGCGCGCCGGGGAGCCCCCAGCCGAGCGAGCCGGCAGTGCGGTAATAGCGCTGCCCGGGATGCGCGAGCTCTATCATGCGCGCCGTCCAGATGCCCGCATGTCCGGTGTCCGAGACGACGACGCCGTCGGGAGGGAGCGCTTCGGAGATCTCCTTGCAGATGCGCTCGGGGCGGATGGGCACCGCATCGGAAGTGCGCATCGCGCTGTTTTCCGCGCGCCACGCTTTCACCAGCCCCTGAACCTCTCTTACCCACGCTGCGCGCGCTTCGGGCGCACGCGCCGGCGCAGCTTCGATCATGCGCCGCAGGCTCGCCTTGGCGTCGCCCAGTATGGACACCGCGTTGGGATAGTTGCGTCCGAGCTCGGCGGGATCGATGTCGAGCTGTATGACCCTCGTCCCCGCAGGCGGAAAGAGCCAGTTGTTCGTGACCTGGCCGCCGGTGTGGCTGCCAATGAAAAAAACGACGTCCGCCTGCGCGAGCGCCCGATTGGCGCAGTCGCGCGAATACGCGCCGGGCACGCCCGCGTTCAGGGGATGGCCGTCGACCATCGCGGATTTCGAGTTGAGCGAAGTCGCCACCGGCACGTTGAGCTTCTCCGCGAGCTCGACGAGCTCGGGCTGCGCCTGCGAAGTCATCACCCCGCCGCCCGCGACGATCATCGGCCGCTGCGCCGAAGCGATCGCTTCGAGCACTGCCGTGACGCGGTGCATCTCGGGCTCGGGACGAAAAGGCGGCGTGCGCGCGTAGAGCGGCTCGACCAGCGCCTCGAGCTCGGCATCCTGCTCGGTGATCTGCCCGAGGTGGCTCTGGATGCGCAGGTGGACCGGTCCGGGCGCCCCCGAAGTGGCGACTCGAAACGCCTGGCGCACGAGATCGGGCATGCGGGCCACGCTGTCGACCTGCGCGCTCATCTTGGTGACGGCGTCGAACTGCGACAGATCGTCCACTTCCTGATAGGCGTGGCGATAACGCGACTGCGGCGTCGGCCCGCCGGTGACGGCTACGACGGGAGCGCCGGCCATGTGCGCATCGCGCAGCCCGGCCGCGAGATTCGAGGCCCCTATCATCTGGGCCATGCACACGCCGGGCTTGCCGCTCGCCCGCGCGTAACCATCGGCCATGTACGCCGCGGCCTTCTCGCCGTGCACCATGATGCGCGCGATCGGCATGTCCTCCATTTCGGCGAATGCTTTGAGCATGAAAGCCGGAACGAAGAATATGTGCGAGACCTCGTACCCGCGCATCATGTCGGCGAATACGCGTGCCCCGGTCGTCTTCGGCATTCCACCTCCTCCAATCACCGCTGATCTATATATATAGCGCCGGTAGGCGCCTAAGCTACTTTTTGCGCCGCGATGCATCGCATCAAGGCGCGTCGTAGGTTCTGTTTCGCGATCATAGCGCATTGCCATCCGGGAACTCATGGCATATCGTTCGCCGGAGGAGAGCGCGAGTGAACGCACAGCCGGCATCGACCTATGCGGACGTAATCGATCGCGCGACGAGACTCGTGCCCGTGCTGGCATCGCGCGCCCGAGCCTCTGAAGCGCTGCGGCGCCTGCCCGACGAAACAATCCGCGACCTGCACGCGAACGGCCTTTTCCGCCTGCTGCAGCCGCGGCGCGTCGGCGGGCTGGAGCTGCCCTACGAGGCCATCGTGCGTGTCACCGCGATCCTCGCGCGCGGCTGCGGGTCGACGGCGTGGGTCACTGCCAATATCGCCAATCACGACTTCATGCTGGCGCTGTGGCCGCGGGAAGCCCAGGACGACGTGTGGGCGCCCGATACCGCAGCCCTCATAGGCTCGGCGCTCATGTTTCCGCCGGGGCGCGCGACGAAAGTGCCGGGCGGTTTCCGGTTGAGCGGGCGCTGGAAGTTTTCCAGCGGCATCGACGCGTGCACCTGGACCATGCTGGGGGGCATCGCATCCGCCGATGGCGAGCTTCCGGATTACCGGGTTTTCCTGCTGCCGGCCGCGGACTACCGGATCATCGACACCTGGCACGCAGCCGGGCTGCGCGCCACCGGCAGCAACGATGTCGAAGTGACCGATGTCTTCGTGCCCGAGCATCGCGCGCTCGCAGTCGATCTCATGAAAGGCTGCGCGGCGCCGGGAGCCGCGGTCAACACCGGGCCGCTCTATCGCCTGCCAGTGTTCGACATGTTCCCCTACGTCGTCGCGGCGACCGCGCTCGGGATCGCCCAGGGCGCAGTGGACCAGTTCACGGAGGACACGCGCCACCGCGTCACGTCGTATTCGACGACGCTGCTCGCCGACCACGCGACCACCCAGGCGCGGCTGGGTGAGGCCGCGGCGGCGGTCGAGGCCGCGGAGCTCCTGCTCTACTCGAACTGTGAGCGCGCAATGGCGGCGGCGGAGGAATCGCGCGTGCTCGCCGATGCCGAAAAGATCAGGCTGCGACGCGACGGCGCTTACGCGGCACGGCTCTGCACGCGCGCGGTCGATCTGCTGTTCGAAGCCGGCGGCGGCGAGTATCTCTACGAGGAAAAGACGATGCAGCGCGCGTTCCGGGATATCCATGCCGCGCAGAGCCACTATGTGCTCGCATGGGATGTGGCCGCCTCCAAAGCCGGCAAGTTCATGCTCGGCATCGCGCCCGACATACCGACGCTGTAATGGCTGGCGGTTCCGGCCAAACGAGCGAGCCGTTCGAGCCGCGCGCCTTGCGCGATGCGCTCGGGACTTTCGTCACGGGCGTGACTATCGTCACCACGGTCGGAACCGATGGCTCGCCCGTGGGTTTCACCTGCAATTCGTTCAGCTCGGTCTCGCTCTCGCCGCCGCTCGTGCTGTGGAGCCTGTCATTGCGCTCGCCCAACCTGTCGAACTTCCTGCAGGCGCCCTGCTTCGCGATCAACATACTCGCGGCGGAACAGGCGGCGCTGGCGAGGCGCTTCGCACAATCGATGGCGAAGAAGTTCGAGGGCGTCGCGTACCGGCCTGGCGCGAGCGGCGTACCGCTGCTCGAGGACGCGGCCGCGCAGCTCGAGTGCCGCAACGAGACGCG
>CAZULX010000567.1:0-7480 GCA_964621335.1 uncultured Streptomycetaceae bacterium | reverse complement strand
CGTTCGAAGCCCTGGATGCGAACCGCGACGGTTTCCTGTCCCGCGCCGAAGCGGACCCGGTGCTGCGCCGTGCGCAGCTGCCTGGGGGACGCTACGTAAGCACGCCGGTGCACACGTTCGACAGGCTCGATACCGACCGCGACGGATTCCTCTCGCGCGCGGAAGCGGCACCCGTGGCAAATCCGCCGACTTTCGACCGTTACGACGGCAACCGCGACGGGTTCCTCTCGCGCGCGGAGTCCGACCCGCTGCTGCAGAGCGGCGTCGGCGGGACGGGCGCTGCGTCGAGCGGCACCGTTCACGGGCCGCGCTGACGGCTCAACGGCAGGATCGCCACCCGCCGCGATCGAGGTGGAAATGATTGCGGTGGGCGGCGTTGTAGTCGGGGCCGAGCACGCTGTCGAAAACCCGGCACGCGCCGTCTCGCACTTCGCGCAGGAAAGCGCCGGTGGCGCCGCCGTCCCCCCAGTCGCGCTCCACGCGGACTTGCTGCGCGTTCGAGAGCACGAAGCCGGCGACGTCGAGCGCGTCCGCCGTCGCATGCCGGCTCACTGGTGCATTCTTGCGATCGTAGACGTTACGGCAGGCGTAGGAGCCGAAGTGCTCGAGCCGCACGACGCTCGCGCCGAAGTGCGAGCGCGCTGCCGGTTGCACGATGTGGCGCTCCCACGTCGCGAGCGCGACGGCGCTGCGGCATGAGAGCGTGAACGGCGTGCCCACGCTCGCACTGGTTTGCAGGACGCGCACCGCGTTATCGAATCCGCAGCCCGGCCCGGTCTCGCGGTCCGCGACCGGCTCGTAGCGCATCTGCGCCTGGCTGAGGACGGCGAAACACATCGCGTCGTCCTTCGACAGACGCTCGAGCTTGAAGCGGGTGAGCCAGTGGAGGGGCTCGTCGATGCGCACCGGCGCCCACGGGTTCCAGCGGTCGGGGACGACCACGTACCCCTCGCGCAGCGCATACACGCCGGCGCTCGCGGCAACGATCAGGAGAACGAGAAAAAGACGCGCCTGCATCTGCTGACAATAGAGTCCATTGGGCGTTGCCACACGGGCGCGATCAGATTACGCTTCCGGGGCCTTTCCCACCCCTAGCAATCACTTCACCCACGCCCAGGACGAACATGAAAATATCGACCAGGAAGTCGACCGTGACCCGCATACGCCCCGCACGCGCGCCGCGCGGCATCAGCGCCGGCGAATGGGAAGCGCGCTGCGAGCTTGCCGCCGCATTCCGCATCGCGGCGGACCTCGGCTGGACCGACATGCTCGGCACGCATTTTTCGCTGCGCGTTCCGGGAACCGAAGACCAGTTTCTCATCAATGCCTACGGTCTCCTTTTCGAGGAAATCACCGCCTCCTCGCTCATCAAGGTCGATACCGAAGGCAACAAGCTTTCCGATTCGCCCTACGAAGTGAACCGCGCCGGTTTCGTCATCCACAGCGCGGTCCACATGGGCGCGCACGACGCGCATTGCGTCATGCACTGCCACACCGCGACCGGTGTGGGCGTGGCGACGCAGCGCCAGGGCCTGCTGCCGATCACGCAGATGGCGCTGACGGTGTGGGGAGAGCTGCGCTACCACGACTACGAAGGCGTCGCCGACAACGCGGACGAGCGCACGCGCATCGTCGAGGATCTTGGCGACGGCACGATGATGCTGCTGCGCAATCACGGCACGCTCACCGTGGGCGCGACCGTGGGTGAAGCGTTCGCGCGCATGAATCGCATCGAGCGCGCGTGCCGCTTCCAGATCGCGGCGCTCTCCGGCGGCGCGGAACCCAATCCGATCCCCCAGGAAATCATCGACTATACGGCCCAGCAGGGACGTTCCCTCAGCTCGACCGGCCGCGGCGCAGGCGGGAAGCTCCTGTGGTCGGCGTTGAAGCGCAAGCTCGACCGCGAAGAGCCCGGCTACCGGATGTAGGCGCGCGAACACGATGGACGTGAAGCAGATCGGACCCGGCTTCTTTGCGGAAGTGCGCGGTGTGGGACTCGCTGACGTGGCGCGTAGCGACGACGCTTATGCCGCGGTGCGGGCCGCTTTCGACGCGCATTCGGTGCTGCTCTTTCGCGGGCAGACGCTCAACGACGAGGTCCAGGCCGCCTATTCGGAGCGCTTCGGGCCGCTGGAAGTCTCCAAGGCGGCCTCTCTCGGCGAAGGCACCCCTTACAGCATACTCACCAACGTCGACCGCGCGACCGGCGAGCTCGTCCCCCCGGGACACAAGGAAGCCTTGCGCGCGGCCGCGAACCAGCTCTGGCACACCGACAGCTGTTTCAAGGCGCCGCCGGCGCTCGCTTCCGTGCTTTCGGCGCGCGTGATTCCGCCGACCGGTGGAGAGACCGAGTTCGCATCGACGCGCCTCGCCTGGGAGCGCCTTCCGGAATCGCTGCGCGCAAGGCTCGGGAACGCTTACGCGTGGCACGACTACGCGCACTCCCGCGGCAAGATCGCGCCCCACCTCGCGTCCGATCGCGAGCGCTCGAGCCTGCCGCCGGTGTCGTGGCGCATGCGCTGGCGCAACCCGGCGAACGGGCGCGACGCCCTTTACGTCGCTTCGCATACCTGCGCGATCGACGGCATGGAGCGCGCAGCGGCGCAGGCTCTCCTCGCGGACCTGATCGCTTTCGCCACCGCGCCCGGACACACCCACCTCCATACGTGGCAGGCGGGCGATGTGATCATGTGGGACAACCGCGCCGTTCTCCATCGCGGCCGGCCGTGGCCCGGCGATCACGCGCGCCACATGGTGCGCACAACCATCACCGCCCGCGACTGCGACGGGCTCTCGGAAATGTGGCCGCTCCGCTCCGCCGCCTGAACAACCGAAGGGATGGGAGGTTACGAAGGGATGAGCGCACCCGGCGTACGCGCAGGCGTCCACTAGAATACGGGCGTGCTGAGTCTACGCGGTGTCGCGAAATCATACGGCGGCTTGCGGGCGCGCGAGATCCTGCGCGGCGTCTCGCTCGAAGTCGGCCGCGGCGAGCTCGTCGCGATCATGGGCGAGTCGGGTGTCGGCAAATCGACCCTCCTCAACCTGATCGGCGGACTCGATACTCCCG
This sequence comes from uncultured Streptomycetaceae bacterium, assembly GCA_964621335.1. Lineage (GTDB taxonomy): Bacteria > Pseudomonadota > Gammaproteobacteria > Burkholderiales > SG8-41 > JAQGMV01. The sequence goes on along the minus strand of CAZULX010000567.1, from coordinate 4,410 downwards.
ACGCCGGGGAGATCGTGGTGGGCGGAACCGATCTCGGCGCGCTCGACGACAACGCGCGCACGCTCTTCCGCCGCGACTCGATGGGCTTCGTCTTCCAGGCTTTCCATCTCCTGCCGCACCTCACGGTGGCGCAAAACGTTCGGCTGCCGCTCGATCTCGCCGGCGTCCCGGCGCGCGTAGCCGCCGAGCGCACGGCGTCGATGCTGGACGCAGCCGGCATCGCGCCGCTCGCGCGCGCCTACCCCCGCACGCTCTCCGGCGGCGAAGCGCAGCGCACCGCGATCGCGCGCGCCCTCGTGCACGAGCCCGCGCTCGTGCTCGCGGACGAGCCGACCGGCAATCTCGATGCGCAAAGCGCCTCCGCAGTGCTCGCGCTGCTGAGAGACGGCGTGAAGCGCCGCGCCGGCGCCGGCATACTCGTGACGCACTCCAACACCGCGGCGCGCACGGCTGATCGAGTGTACCTGCTGAGCGACGCAGGGCTCGCGGCGCACGCGCTGTGAGCGCGATCGGCGCGGCGTGGCCCGTCATGCGCGCGCTGGGTGGGGCCGCGTGGCGCGATCAGCCCGGCCGCATCGGCCTTGCGGTTCTGGGAATCGCTTTCGGCGTCGCGCTCGGCGTCGCGGTGCATCTCATCAACGCCAGCGCCTCGAACGAGTTCAGCCTCGCGATACGCGCGCTCTCGGGCGAAGCCGACATCGTGATCCGCGGTTCGCGCTCGGGCTTTCCAGACGATCTCTATCCGCGCATCGCACGGCTTCCCGGCGCACGGGCGGCGAGCCCGGCGGTGGAAGTGAACGCTACGCTCGCAGGACGGCGCGAGACGATCAGGATACTCGGGCTCGATCCGTTTCGCGCCGCCGAAGTGCAGCCTCATCTCCTCGCTGAATCGCGCGACGCGATCCTCGATCTCCTCGAGGGCGACGGCGTGCTCCTGTCGCGCGCCGCGGCCGACGAGCTGGGGCTCGCAGCAGGCGCGACGCTCCGCGTGCAGGCCGGATCGAGCGTGGTGGCGCTACGCATCGTCGAAGTGCTGCCGGCGGCTGCGACCAGGCAGCGCATCGCGATCATGGACATCGCGGCCGCCCAGTGGCAGCTCGGGCACATGGGCGAGCTGCACCGTATCGACGTAAAGCTCGATGCCGGCACCGATCCCGAACGCTTTCGAGCCGCGGTGTCAGCGCTGCTGCCGCCGGGCGTTCTCGCTTCGACACCGGAGCTGGAAGCCGAGCGCAGCGCGAGCTTCACGCGCGCTTACCGCACCAACCTCGACATGCTCGCGCTGGTTGCGCTTTTCACGGGCGCTTTCCTGGTTTTCTCCACCCAGTTCCTCGCGTTGCTGCGCCGGCGCACGCAGCTCGCGCTGCTGCGCATCGTCGGGCTCACGCGCCGCCGCATGCTGGGCCTCCTGATGGCCGAAGGCGCCGTGCTCGGCGTCGCGGGCTCGACCCTGGGAATCGCGATCGGCGTTGCGCTCGCTCGCGTAGGAGTCGATCGCTTCGGCGGCGACCTGGGAGCGGGCTATTTTCGGTCGCTCACGCCATCGCTCAACGTCTCGTACGCGGCGCTCGCCGCGTATTTCGCACTCGGCGTGGCGTTCGCCGTCCTCGGCTCCGCCGTCCCTGCCCTCGAAGCCGCACGGCGCTCGCCTGCGCTCGCGCTGAAAGCAGGCGACGAGGAAACAGCTCTGCAAAGCGTCGTCGCGCTATGGCCCGGCGTCGTTCTGTTCGCCGTCGGTCTCGCGCTCTCGCAGGCGCCCCCGGTGCACGAGCTGCCGCTTTTCGGTTACCTCTCGGTCGCGCTCATCCTCGTCGGCGCCATCCTCGTCATGCCGCGCTTCGCCGAGACCGTGCTCGCGCGGCTGCCCGCGCTGCGATACGCGCCCGCGGCGCTCGCCGCGGCGCAGTTGCAGGCGACGCCGCGCCAGGTCGCGGTGAGCCTCGCGGCCATCGTGACGAGCTTCAGCCTGATGGTGTCCATGCTCATCATGATCGGGTCGTTTCGCGCTTCCCTCGAGACGTGGCTCGATGCCATGCTGCCCGCGGACCTGTACGTGCGCGCGGGACGCGTGGGCGAAACGGGATATTTCACGCGCGAGGAGCAAGAGCGCATCGCCGCGCTGCCGGGCGTGCGCGAGACGCTCTTCGTGCGCAGTCAGAACGTGCTGTTGCGGGCCGATCGTCCCGCGCTCACCTTACTCGCCCGGCCTTACGCCGAAGGCCGGCCGCGCCCGCCCCTGCCCGTCGCCGGCCCCGAAAAGCTTCCCCCAGCGAACGCTCCCCCTGCCGCATGGATCTCGGAAGTGGCGGCGGATCTGCTCGAAGTCCGCGCCGGTGAAGCGATCGAGGTGCCCATCGGGAATGCGATGCGCCGCTTCACCGTCGCAGGGGTGTGGCGCGACTACGCGCGGCAGAACGGCGCGATAGTGATCGATCGCGGGCTCTACGCCGGGTTGACCGGCGACGAGCGGGCGAACGAGGCCGCCGTCCATCTCGCGCCCGGCGCGACGTTCGAAGACGTGGCAGGGAAGCTGCGAACGCTGTTCGGCGATCCCGAAAGCGTCGAGATCGCTTCCACGCGCGAGCTGAAGGCGATATCGCTCGCGATATTCGACCGCACTTTCGCAGTGACGTATGCGCTCGAAGTCGCCGCGGTGCTGATCGGCCTTTTCGGGGTGAGCGCGAGCTTCAGCGCGCAGGCGCTCGCGCGCCGGCGCGAATTCGGCGTGCTGCGCCACGTCGGGATGCGGCGGCGCGAAATCGCGGCGATGCTGGCGGCTGAAGGGCTCGCGGTGGGCGGCATCGGCGTGGCCGCCGGGCTCGCGCTCGGGTGGCTCGTGAGCCTCATCCTGATCCACGTCATCAACCGGCAGTCTTTCCACTGGAGCATGGACATGCATCTGCCGTGGCTCGCTCTGGCGGGGCTCGCAGGCGCGATCGTGCTCGCCGCGAGCCTGACCGCGGTCGTGAGCGGCAGGCGCGCGATGAGCGAGGACGTGACGCGCGCGGTGCGCGAGGACTGGTGACGAGGGGACAGGTGACCCGTGACGCGTAAACGCATTGAACGCTTGCAAGGCAGGCGCCGCGCCTTGAGCTGGATCGCCTACGCATTTGCCGCGCCGTGCGTCGGCGCGGATCGCGTCACCAGTCACCGGTCACCGGTCACGCCTTATGCGCCCGTGCTTCCCGGGCACCGCCTGCGCTTTCCCGAGGATGAAGGCAGCCATCCCGCTTTCCGCACCGAATGGTGGTACATCACCGGCTGGCTCCAGCCTCGCGGGCGCGCGTCGATCGGGTTTCAGGTCACCGTCTTTCGCACGCGCCCGCAGATCGACGAGCGCAATCCGAATCTGTTCGCAGCGCGCCAGATCATCATCGCGCACGCCGCGTTGAGCGACGCGGGCCACGGCCGCCTGGTGCACGACGAGAAGCTCGCCCGCGCCGCTTTCGGACTCCTGGGCGCGACTGCAAAAAGAATGCACGTGTGGGTCGACGACTGGTCGCTCGAGCACGAGGGCGGGCCGTCGTATCGCGTCCGGATACCGGCTCGCGAATTTGCAATGGACTTCCGCTTCAGCGCGCGGCAGCCTCCGCTCATGCAAGGCGACGAGGGCTACAGCCGCAAAGGACCGCGGCCCGAGTCGGCGAGTTACTACTACAGCATTCCGCATTTGCAGGTAGAGGGCAAGCTGATCCAAGGCGGAAAGCGCGGCCCCGTCTCCGGCACGGCGTGGCTCGACCACGAATGGTCGTCGAGCTACATGGACGAGCGCGCGTCGGGCTGGGACTGGATCGGCATCAATTTCTCCGACGGCTCGGCGCTCATGGCTTTCCGCATGCGCGAGCGCACGGGAGGCACGCTCTGGGCGGGCGGCACGTATCGAAGCGCTGACGGGCGGCGGAAAGCGTTCGCGCCCGCGGAAGTGGAGATGCTGCCCATGCGGTCGTGGCGCTCGCCGCGAACCGGCGCGAGCTATCCCGTCGCGTGGCGCGTCAGGGCGGGCGATCTCGAGATCGCGATCGATCCGCTGATGGACGACCAGGAGTACGACACGCGGGCGTCGGTGGGAACGATTTACTGGGAAGGCGCGGTGACCGCGTCGCAGTCCGGAAAGCGGTAGGCCGCGGCTACCTCGAACTCACCGGTTACTGGCAACCGATGAAGTTATAGCTAACGCTATAACTTCATCGCTCTTATCACGAACAGAGAGAAACCGGCCGGCGCCGTCAGGCAGCGGCGGCAAGCTCTTTTTCGAACACGACCTTGCCCTGGCGGGCGTCCACCTTGATCGTGTCTTTCGGCCCGAACTGCCCTTCGAGGATCGCGCGCGCAAGCGGGTTTTCGATCTGCGACTGGATCGCGCGCTTCAGAGGCCTCGCGCCGAACACCGGATCGAAACCGGCCGAGGCG
>CAZULX010000566.1:0-4000 GCA_964621335.1 uncultured Streptomycetaceae bacterium | reverse complement strand
GAGCAGCGGATCGTTCGTGAAATCGATGCCGGGAACGATGTGCGCCGTGCAAAAAGCGACCTGCTCGGTCTCGGCGAAGAAGTTGTCGGGATTGCGATTGAGGACGAGCCTGCCGATCGGCTGCAGCGGCACGAGCTCCTCCGGAACGATCTTGGTCGCGTCGAGCACGTCGAAGCTGAAGCGGTTGGCCTGCTTCTCGGTGAACACCTGGATCGCGAGCTCCCATTCGGGGTAGGCCCCCGCCTCGATCGCCTCCCACAGGTCGCGGCGGTGGAAATCGGGGTCCGCGCCGGAAATCTTTACAGCCTCGTCCCACGCCAGCGAATGCGTGCCCGCGACCGGATTCCAGTGAAACTTCACGAACCGCGATTCGCCCTGCGCGTTCACGAACCTGAAGGTGTGCACGCCGAAGCCCTGCATCATGCGGTAGCTGCGCGGGATCGCGCGGTCCGACATGACCCACATCAGCATGTGGGTCGATTCGGGCATGAGCGAAACGAAATCCCAGAAGGTGTCGTGCGCCGAAGCCGCCTGCGGCATCGCGTGGTGCGGCTCGGGCTTGAGCGCGTGCACGAGGTCGGGAAACTTCATCGCGTCCTGGATGAAGAAGACCGGAATGTTGTTGCCGACGAGGTCCCAGTTGCCTTCGTCGGTATAGAACTTGACTGCGAAGCCGCGCACGTCGCGCGCGGTATCGGTCGAGCCGCGCTCCCCGGCGACCGTCGAAAAGCGCACGAACACCGGGGTGCGTTTTCCGGCTTCGGCGAAAATCGAGGCCTGCGTGAGGCTCGTCAGCGGCTCGTAGCACTCGAAATAGCCGTGCGCCCCCGAGCCTCGCGCGTGCACGATGCGCTCCGGTATGCGCTCGTGGTCGAAGTGGGTGATTTTTTCGCGCAGGACGAAGTCTTCGAGGAGCGTCGGTCCTCGCAGCCCCGCCTTGAGCGAATTCTGGTTGTCCGAGACCTGTACGCCCTGGTTGGTCGTGAGCGCGCGCCCGCCGGAGTCGACCCGCACGCGGTCGAGCGGCCCGACCGTCGGATTGAAGCTCATTTGCGGATTACCCTTGCCGACCTTCTCCGAGGCGTTCACTTCGGTCAGCGTGCTGCCGGTCACCATCGGGTGCGGCGGCTCCACCGATTGGCCTTCGGGCGGGCGCATCGCGGCGTCGCCGAACTCGCCGGGCTTCGCGGCGTTGTGCGGCATCGAGCCGGCGACGAGCTCGGTGCCTGCGAGCTTGGCGCTCGCGGCGTCGGTGATCTCAGGCGCAGCTTTGCGCGCGGGACCGCTCATCGTGGTGCGGGCGGAAGTCTTGGAAGCGGCGGAGACCGCGCCAGTGCGCGACTTGCCGGAGTTGGATTTCCCTGGAGAATTCGGCTTGCGAGCGGCCATGGATGTCCCTTTGTAAAGCCGCTAAGGGAGCAACCGGTATGCCTGTTTAGAATCTTTCTAATCAGCGCGCCGCGCCGGGGACGCCGGGGTCGCGCGAAACCGCTTACGCGGCCGTCACCGGGACTACGGAGATGTTCTGCTGGCGGTCGAGGAAGTGCGGCTCGTAGCCGTGCTGGCGCGCGTCTTCCAGGCAATCGAAAAACATGTCGAACGTGTGCTCGGAGCGCACGTCGTCCTCGACGGCGGACCACTCCCACACGTAACCGTGGGCGCACGCGACCCCGACCGGGTAAATCTCGCTCGGGCGCAGCAGGGCCTCGATCGTGATGCCGATGAAAGACGTATCGGAAGTGCGGTCGTTCATATGGAGACCTCGAAGGATTGCGCCCGGCATGGCGGAATAGCGAGCAGTCCCTGACTCGACTGCAATAGACGTGCCGAGACACGCTGAAGCACACGTCGAGGGCAGCATGTGCGCGTAGAGGCGGGCGAGGATGCCTTTGTCCATGAGGTTCTGAGCTCGCCCGCGGGCAGCTCGGCGAGCTTCTGCTCGGCGACGCGCTGCATGCCGGTCATCGCGAGCGGCGCGCCTTCGCGCGGCATCGCCTGAACCGAGAAAGGCTCGAGCAGACCGAGACCCTTGAGCGTCGCGCACATTTCGGTGCGCGTTAAATCGGCTTCGAATTCGAAGAGCAGCGTCTTCGTCGCCTGCCACGCCGGAAGCTCGACGCCCTTGTCGTCGTAGAGCGCGTCGCCGTCGGCACCGACGGCGGCTTTCTCCACGCACGCGATGCGCTCGGTCTGTTCGGTCCCGTCGGCGGTTACGCGCGCCATGCAGAATGGGTAGCGGCGTACGTGCGCTCGCCGTCGCCCGTGACGAAAGCGATGGGGTAGTCGCGCGAGGCGATCGCGATTTCCGCGTTCATCGGGCTGGCGAAGCGCTCCTGGATTTCTGATTCCGCGGCGGATTTGGCATCATAGCGGCTCGCTCCAAAGCTCACAAATACACCCGCCCGCCGTGTCGTCTCGCCTTGACAGCGACAGCGCGAAAGGGGAATCGACCGCGATCACTTGGGAGAACGGCATGGACTTCGATATCGACACTATCCTTGAAACGGGCACCGCGCTGCTGACCGCGTTCGGCCTGAAGATCCTCGGCGCGCTCATCACCTGGGTGATCGGGCGCCAGCTCATCAAATTCGGCGTGCGCCTCATGTCCGCCGGCCTGGTGCGGCAGAAGATGGATCCCACCCTGCTGCATTACCTGCGCAACATCGTCAACGTGACTCTGACGGTCATCCTGATCGTCGCGCTTCTCGGGTATTTCGGGTTCGAGACGACTTCCTTCGCTGCATTGATCGCCGGTATCGGTCTCGCGGTGGGCGCGGCATGGGCGGGGCTGCTCGCGAACTTTGCCGCCGGGGCGTTCCTGATCGTACTTCGGCCTTTCAAGGTCGGCGACTACGTGAAGATCACCGCGGTCGAAGGCACGGTGACGGAGATCGGGCTTTTCGCAACCACCATCATGACGCCCGACCACGTCGCCACGTTCATCGGCAACAACAAAATCTTCTCGGAGACGATCCAGAACTTCACGACCAGTCCCACGCGGCGCGTCGAGCGCACCGCACAGGTCGCGCACAGCGTCAACGTACACGACGCGATCACGCGGCTGAAGGAAGCGGTCGCGAAAATCCCGAACGTCGCCAAGCAACCCGCGCCGATGGTGGAGATCGTCGACTTCACGTCGCGCGGGCCGCTGCTCGCCGTGCGGCCTTACACCCACAACGACAATTACTGGCAGGTCTACTTCGATACCAACCGTGCGATCAGCGACACGTTCGGCGAAGCGGGTTACCCGGTACCGACCGACCAGTTCATGCCGCGGCCGGCTGAAGCGCCGAAGCCTGCCTGAGCAGGCACCCTGCCGGACAGGAAAAGCCCGCCGTTCGGGTGTAGTCGTCATGATATCGTCTCCGGCTGCGCGAAAGTGGAGGGACGAATCATGATAAGAGAAGAAGCGAGGAACGTTTCGATCATCGTCGGCGGCTCGGTCGGCATGCTGCTCGTGCTGATCGGCGGCTTCGTCCTGCTGTGCACCGTATCGTGGGCGGTGATGCTGGGAATGGACTGGGCCTTCGTGGAACTGGGCTACGGCGCCAGATTCGGCAGCGGCGAAGGCCCTGCCGGACTCGAGATACTGATCGGGGCCTTCCTGCTGCTTTCGCTGCGGCGACTCTCGCGCATCGGGAGACCGGAAGATTGAGTTCAAGCCAGTATGCTTGGCCGGTGCTGCGTCGACACACGATGTCGTCATTGTGGCGAAAGCCGCAATCCATTTTCGACCCGTTTTTCGATGGATTCTGGATCGCATCCGCCGCGGCGGACTCGCCCAGAATGACGTCGCTTGAGGCGGTGGATTGGTAGGGCAGGGTAATCGGAACGGACACTATCAAGGACTCACCATGGATTTCACACTGCCCGAAGAGCTGCGCATGCTGCGCGCGACCGTCGCGCGCTTCGTCAAGGAAGAGCTGATTCCGCTGGAGGCGACGGTCATACGCCGCGAAGCCGAGCGCGGCCTCACCGACACGCCGCTCATTCCGCCCGA
>CAZULX010000565.1:0-11071 GCA_964621335.1 uncultured Streptomycetaceae bacterium | reverse complement strand
GCGTCCGCTCGAACTTGAGTTAGACAATGCGATCGGAGGCATCGGTCGATCCGCGCGCGGTTATTCCACTTGCGATCAGCAGTGGCGCAGCGAGGAGAAGTTGAAGCAGAGCCACAACTCCTAAGCCGATTGCTGCTGTTGAGGACTCAGAGGTCAATACGGAATACAGTGAGACCGCATCTATGGCAAGGAAGATTAGGCCCAGCACCACCGAGAATCGCACAATGACATTGCGTCTCGCGACCTGCGAGGCAACGGCGAGCGTCGCAAAAGGCGAGACCAACAGCAGAAATAGCCCGTTGAAAACGCCGCGAAGTCCTTCGGCGTGTATGCACAGCGCCCCAAGAAACAGCGTGGCGACGCCCAGAACGAGGAAGGACACTTTCGGCGAGATTATCGGGGGCATTGTCTAACGTGAAATGGTTATGCGAAACCGTAATTAAGACAATGTTTCGCTCGAGGTCCCGGGCGCCTCAAGCAAGAGCGACCCTACGCCACCCTCAGCTTCAGCCAGTTCACGATGAGGTGCCAGATCTCCTCGTCGCTGGTGCCGCCGCCGCGGCCCATGTGCACGCCTTTGGGATAGACGCGCGCCTCCTTGGGGCTGCCGTGCTCGAGGAGGACGTAGATGTCGTCGATCGGCGCCTGGTCGTCGAGCTTGCCGTTGACGCACAGGAGCGGCGCCGAAGGCTTGTCGAGGAGGCCCTGCGTGAGGAGCGAGAGCTTGGGCGCGGCTTCGAGGAATTCTTCCAGGCTCGAAACACCCATCGCGCGGCTGCGCGACTCGAATAGCTGCACCGGTCCGAAGAGCGCGACGCTCGCGCGCTCGGTGAGCGCGGGCTTCATCCAGTCGGGCTGGAATCCGTGGTGCACGTTGCCGCCGTGGAACACCGCGCCTTTGATGCGCTTCGCTTCGGTGTGCGCGAGCTTGGCGGCCCAGTAGGCGCCGTAGCTTCCGCCCCACACGCCGAGGCGGGTCGCGTCGATGTCGTCGCGGGTGAGGAGGTAATCGATCATCGCCGAGTAGCTGCCGTCGGCTTTCGGGTCGGTGTATTTGAACGGGTGCTCGCCGGTGCCAGGCATGTCGATCGCGAAGCCGGCGAATCCCGCTTCGTGCATGAGCGGGTGGGCCTTGGTGCGGTCTTCCTTCCAGCCGTCGACGCCGCCCCACGACATGATGACCGGCGGCTTCTTGATGCCTTTGGGGATCTGGAGGTAGCCGATCAGCGTGCGCCCTTCATAAGGCACTTCGACGATTTCGAGCGGCGGGTCGAAATATCTGGCGGCTTTCCTGAATGCACGCAGCGAGCTTTCATAGGCGGTCTGCGTGGCCTCCGAGATGGGACACGGATAGCGCGCGATGCGAAAATAATTGAACGCGAGCATATAGAGCTCGCGCACCGCTTTCTTGTCGCTGCTACCCTTTTCGAGCTTCTCCGCGTCGGTTTCCGCGCGCGAGCCGAGCTTCGACCATTCAGCCGCCCACTCGTCGCGGTCGTTGGTCTTGAGCGCATTGGCGACGGTGAGGCCGTCTTCGGGGTTGATGCCGTCGAGCGGATTGCGCTTGCCTGCGCGCGCAATCGTTTCGGCTTTCACTTCTTCCAGGGGGCGCACGCGCGCGGGCGATTTGCTGGTCATGGCTCACCTCCACCTTCGAAAAATGCCGCGTTGAATGCGGAAACGGTCGCATCGCGCGTCTTGCCGGGCGCAGCGGCGTCTCCGATGATCACGACTGGTTTGCCCGCGAGTTTACCGAGCTTTGGGCGGACGCTCCTGCGGGCGCGGTAGTAGAACCAGTCGCGCACGCCGGGGGAAGCGAAAAGGCGCCGCGCGAGCCCGGACTTGCCCCAGCCCGCCTCCAGCAGGCGGTTGACCAGCGGCCCGAAGCCTGCGCGGTAGCGCGCGCCGGTCGCGATGACGATGCGGTCGAAGTCGCGCACCACGTCCTGAAGGTGGGAGATCTGGGTGCCGTAGCGGAACTCGACGCCTTTCTGCCGGCACGCGCGCTCGAGGTCGTCGACGTAAGCATCGAGGGCGGGCTGGCTCGCTTCCACGTTCTGGAACTGCGGCGCGAAACCGGCGAAGCGCAGCGCGCCGCCTGCGCGCCGCGCCTTGTCGAACACTGTGACGCTGTTGCCGTCGGCGACGAGCTCCGCGTAGGAGAGCCCCGCAGGTCCGGCGCCGATCACGCAGATGCGCTCTCCTCGCGGCAGGCTCTTTACCCGCGCGTACTCGATCTCGCTCGCTGCCGCAGGATTGACCACGCAGCCGAGCTTGTCGCCGCCGCGCATTTCATCGACGCACTTGTTGCACGAGAGGCAGCGCCGAACCGGCGTTGCGTTGCGTGCCTTGGCGACCCACTGCGGATCGGCGATGAGTGAGCGGCCGAGCGCCACGAAATCGGTCTTGCCGGTGTCGACGGCTGCCATCGCGAGCTTCGGGTCGCCCAAGCGCCCCACCGCGATCACCGGCACCGGCACTTCCTCCCGCACCCGCGCGGCGTAATCGAGGAAGATGCCTTCGGGGCAGCTCATGGGCGGCGTCATCATGTGCGCGGAAGGGAGCGAGCGGTAATGGCCCGCCGTGACATGCAGCGCATCCGCACCTTCGGCGGCAGCCCACTTCGCGACCTGCAATCCGTCCGGGAAAGTGAGCCCGGTCGGGAAATAGTCGTCGGCATTGAAGCGGAAGATCACGGGAAAACCGGGCAGCGCCTCTTTCACCGCGCGCAGGATCTCGAGGGAGAGGCGCGCGCGATTGGCGAGGGACCCGCCGTATTCGTCGACGCGGTGGTTTTCCTCGGGGCACAGGAACTGCGAGAGGAGGTAACCGTGCGCGACGTGCAGCTCGACCATGTCGAAGCCCGCGGCCTGCGCGCGCGCCGCGGCCGCGACGAAAGCGCGCGTCGTCTCCGCGATGCGCTCCTGGGTCATTTCGATGGGCGTGATCGTCTCTCCGCGCAGCTCGAAAACGTAATGCGGGACGGCCGATGGCGCGATCGGCGGCTCGCCGCAGATGTCCTCGCGCGTGTGGCCGCCGGCGTGGCCGAGCTGTATCGAGGCCCTGGCGCCGCGCTCGTGCAGCGCGTGGGTGAGGCTGGAGAGGCCGTCGACGAAGCGATCGTCGTAAATACCGAGCTCGTGGAAGCGGTGCCGGCCGACGCGCTCGGGAGAGGCCATTTCCACCGTGATCAGGCCGGTGCCGCCTTCGGCGCGCGCACCGAAATACGCGATCGTGCCGTCGGTCACGTAGCCGTCCTTGTCGGCGAGGCGCGTCGTCATCGCCGGCATGACCACGCGATTCGGCACTTCCACGTTGCCGATATGCGCGGGAGAGAAAAGCGCGCTCATTCGGGCGCCGCGCGAGCGGCGCTCAGATGTGCGAGTCCCATGACCTCACCTCGAGCGTGACGCTCGCCTGCCCCGCTGTGCAGAAGATGAGCAGGCACAGCGGGAGGAGGCGCTTCACGCGGCAGCGCTAGCGTTGCTTGATGTTCGCCGCCTTCGACACTTTCGCCCAGTGCGCGACCTCGGTGCGTATGAGCGCGGCGAACTCGTCGGGCGTCTTGCTGAACACGGGCTCGCCGCCGTCGGCGAGGAAGAGCTTCCTGGTCTCGTCTTCCTGCATGACGTTCGCGAGCTCGCGGTGCACGCGATTGACGATCGCCGCCGGCGTGCCCGCGGGAGCGAGGATGCCGAACCACTGCACCGATTGATAGCCCGGCACGCCGGCTTCGGCGATCGTCGGCAGGTCCGGCGCCGCGGGCGAGCGCTTGGCGCTGGTGACGCCGTAGGCGCGAAAGCGCTTCTCCCGCGCGTGCGGCAGCGAGACCAGCATGTTCGAGAGCATCACCGGCACGCGGCCGGCGAGCGCGTCCACGAGGCCCGCGTTCCCGCTCTTGTACGGCACGAAAGTCATCTTGATCCCCGCCATGGCAAGCAGGTACTCCATCGACATGTGCGAGTTGCCGCCGTAGCCGCCGGCGACGTAGTCGATCTCGCCGGGACGCGCTTTCGCGAGCGCAATCAGCTCTTTCACGTTTTTCGCCGGCAGCGACGGGTGGCCCACCAGCAGAAGAGGCACGACCGCAACCTGCGAGATCGGTGCGAAGTCCCTGGTCGGATCGAAAGGCACCTTCCTGTAGACCGAAGGCACGATGGTCATCGTGCTCTGCGCGATCAGCAGCGTATACCCGTCGGGCGCGGCGCGCGCGCCGGCCTCGGTGCCTATCATGGCGGCGGCGCCGGGCTTGTAGTCGAGCGTCACCGATTGACCCAGGCGCTCCGAAAGCTTGGTCGAGATGAAGCGCGCGGTTCTATCGGTGCCGCCGCCGGGGGAGGACGGCACGATCAGGCGTATCGTCTTCGTGGGATAGTTTGCCTGCGCGTGCGCGGGCGTGTTCGACGAGCCGATTGCAAAAGACGCGAGCAGCATTGCAGCGGCTCCGCGCATCGTGGGCGCAGCATTCATGGTCATTCCTCCTTGTGCCCGATTTGACTATGGAAATTCCAGTTTAGTAAAGTGCGTCGACGCGACCCTCGCGGCGCACGACCACAATGTGAGTACACGAACGTGCCCGCGCCCACCGCTGCACGCCTGAAAGGTAAGCATGAGCAACGAGCAGCCCGCCTACGCGCGCCGCGTGAAAGGCGATCCGCAGGTCCGCCGCTGGAAAGAGCAGCGCTGGCTGATCGACAACGTCATCCAGGCGAACGGCCCCGACTGGGACCAGCCGCGAACCAAATACCTGCACTTTCCATGCGGCATGGAAGCGAGCGCCGATTTTGCGCTCATCCAGCAACGCGTGAAGAAATACGCCGACATGTCGCCCGCGTTCGAAGCGACGGCGAAGCGGCGCGAAGCGAGGGCGAAAGCGGCGGAAGAGGAAGGCTCGAGCGTGACCGCGCGAGACAACTTTTTCATGGCCGCGGTGCACTGGGGCGCCGCGCAATGGCCTTTCCACGACAACGACGACACCAACATCGCGATGAACGAGCGCAAGCGCGCGTGCTACGCGGCTTACGGGCGACTCGCCGATCATCGCGTCGAGCCGGTGTGGATCCCGTTCAAGGGAACGTGCCTCCCGGGGTGGTTCCACCTCCCCCCGGGTTACGCGGGCGGGAAAGTGCCGGTCGTCGTCGAAATCCCGGGCATGGACGGTTTCAAGGAGATCGCGGTGTCGCTCCACGGCGATCGCTGGCTATCGCGCGGCTTCGCGGTGCTCGCGATCGACGGGCCGGGGCAGAACGAGGCGCCGCTCTACGGCATACACGTCAGCATGGAGAACTGGATTGCGGCGGGTCCCGCGATCGTCGACTGGCTGGTCGCGCGCCCGGAAGTCGACGCGCAGAAAGTCGGCGTCACCGGCCGCAGCTTCGGCTCGCTCTTCGGGACCCTCGTCACCGCGAACGAGCCGCGCGTGCGCGCGTGCGCGGTGGTCATGACGTGTCTCGAGCCGGGATGCCACACGATCTTCGAAGAGGCTTCGCCGACTTTCAAGAAGCGCTTCATGTGGATGTCGGGTTACACCGACGAGGACGCGTTCGATCGCTTCGTGAAGACGCTGACGTGGGAAGGCCACGCCGAACGCATCGAAGTGCCGTATCTGTGCGTCGCGGGCGAGGCCGAGGAGCTGAGCCCGCTCGAGCACACCGAGAGGATGTTTTCGGTCATGAAGGCTCCGCGCCGGCTCCTCATCTACCAGGAGTCGAAGCACTCGGTCGGCTTCGTTCCGTCGGCGAACCTCGGGCCCAATCCGTACCTCGCGATGGCCGACTGGATGCGCGAGCGCATGGACGGCAGGCCGCTCGCGAGCGAGCGCTGGTTCGTGGACAGCACCGGCAAGGTGAATAAGACGCCATACTGAGGCGTCGAAACCACCCCCACCCTTACCCTTCCCCTGAAGGGGAGGGAATAAAGTCAGGCACACATAACGAAGCTCGAGGAGACCCGATCATGCTCAGAACAACCTGCATCGCGCTCGGCACGCTGCTCGCCGCGACAACGGCATACGGCCAGGCCGACTGGCCCGTCAAACCGGTGCGCGTCGTCATTCCGTCGTCACCCGGCGGCGGCACCGACACGCTGGGGCGGCTCCTCGGCGCGCATTTCACGTCGGCGCTCGGGCAGCAGTTCGTCATCGAGAACCGGGCCGGCGCCGCGGGGCTGATCGGCTATCAGTATGCCGCGCGCCTGCCGGGCGACGGCTACAACCTGCTCGTCGCGCCGACGACGATCACCAGCCTGCCGCTCGTGCGCAAGGACGCGCAGTACGACGTGCTGAAGGATTTCGCGCCGATCACGCAGCTCGTGGCGTCCACGCAGGCGCTGGTGGTGCACCCGTCGGTGCCCGCCCGCACCGTGCGCGATCTCGTCGCGCTCGCCAAGCGCAGCCCCGACGTCACGTTCGCGTCTCCGGGCGAAGGCAGCGTGCCGCACCTCGCGATGGAGCTCCTGAAGATGATGACCGGCGCGCAGATGACGCACGTCCCGTACAAAGGCGTGAATCCGGGGCTCACCGACGTGATCGGCGGGCGCGTGGTGGCGATGCTCGTCAACGTCATTTCGGCGAAACCGCACATCGACGCCGGCAAGCTCCGCGCGGTGGCGGTGAGCTCGCGCAGCCGCGCCGATGCGATGCCCGACGTGCCGACGATCACCGAGGCGGGCTACGGCGATTACGAAGCGCTGCAGTGGTTCGGCCTTTTCGCGCCCGCGGGCACGCCGCCGCAGGTCATCTCACGCCTGCAACAGCTCACCGCGGAGGCGTTGCGCACGCCCGCGATGAAGAAGCGCCTCGCCGGCGAAGACCCCATCGGCAATTCGCCGGACGCGTTCTCGCGGGCGATCAAGGCCGAAGTCGCGAAATGGACGAAAGTCACGCAGGCGGCGAAGCTCAAGGCACGTTGAGGAAAGGTACGATGGAAACGCCGATGAAAGTCGCATGGCCGAACGGTAAGCGCGTCGCGGTGGTCGTGAGCGTGCTGCTCGAAACGTGGGCCGAAGGGAAGTCGCCCACGTACTTCCCGCGCACCACCCCGCTGAAAGCCGGCACGCCCGACCTGCCGGGGCGGCAGTGGTCGCAGTTCGGAACGGACGAAGGCGTGTGGCGCATCGCGAGCATCCTCGAGCGCGCGGGCATTCCGGGGACGGTGTTCTCGAACGCGCTGAGCGCCGAAGTCCATCCCGACCTGATCCGCTACATCGTGCGCTGCGGGCAGCAGGTCGCGGCGCACGGGTACGCGCAGAACGAGTATCTGCTCGACATGAGCGACGAGGAGCAGCAGAAGACGATACGCAAGTGCCTCGACATCCTCGAGCGGGCGGCGGGAAGGCGGCCCGACGGCTGGGTGACGCCGGTCTACGGCTCGAACGCGGTCACGCACGAGCTGCTCGTCAGGGAAGGTCTCGCGTGGCACGCCGACGCGCTGAACACGAGCCTGCCGCGCCTCCACAAGACCGCGAGCGGGACGATCGTCGCGCTGCCGTGGAGCGATTTCGTCGACAACCGCGTGCTGCGCTCGAGCCCGCGCGATTATTTCGACGCCTACGTGGAGATGTTCGAGCATCTCTACACGCAGGAGCGCCTGGGGCTCGTCAACGTCGCGATCCACGGCCATTTCGGCGGGCGGCCGCTCATGAGTGCGGTGTTCTCGAAAGTGCTGCGGCACCTCGCGAGCTTCTCCGACGTGTGGTTCGCGACCCACGCCGAGATCGCGCAGTGGTTCGCGGGTCTCGGCGTCGAGCAGATTCCACCCGACCAGCGTTTCAGGCTGGATCGCTGACGTAACGCGCTAATCGCACGGTGATCTCCACCCCCGGCGTGTCCTCCCGATTCGCCGCGCTCGCGCTCCCCTGGTGGAAGCGTGCGATCAGCTTCACGATGTAGAGCCCGAGGCCGAGATGCGGCACGCCCGACGCCTGGCCCGGCTGCACCGTGACCATCGACTCGAACAGCCTGTCCTGCATTTCCGGCGGCAGCGTCGGCCCGACGTTCCGCACGCGCAGGATGACGTCGGTGTCCGCGTCCTCGAGCACGATCTCGATCGGCGTCGCGGGGCTCGCGTACTCGGCGGCGTTCTCGACGAGCTTGTCGAGCATTTGCGCGATCAGGTCGGGCACGCCGCTCACGCGTAATGCGCGGCCGGGACCGCTGTAACGGATCTCGCGCGGCGCGTATGCGAGGCGATAGCCTTCGGCGCAGCCCGCGACGACCGCGGCCAGGTCGAACATCTCGCGCTCCGAGCGGCGCATGATCTCTTCCAGGCGCGTGGCTTCGCTCATTCGCGACAGGATCGCCGACAGGCGCTTGAGGCCTTCCTCGGCGCGCTCGATGTAAACCGCCTGTTCGTGCGGCGCGGTAGCGCTCCGGAGGTTGTCGAGAGACGAGCGTACCACCGCGATCGGCGTGCGCAGCTCGTGGTTGAGCCGCCGCGCGAGGTTCTCGAGATAGTCGGTGTATTGCGCGAGGCGCTGCAGCACCGCCGAGTAGCTTCGCGACAGATCGCCGATCTCGTCCCGCGCGCGCGACCCGGCGACGAGCCCGCGCACGCGGCCTGCGCTGTCGATCGCGAGCTCCGCTTCGTCGCGCAGCCTGCGCAGCCGCCCCGAGACGCGCGACACGTAGATCACGAGCACCAGCGCGCCGAACACGAAAGCGGCGAGCGTCGCGATCAGCAGGCGCTCGAGCGCGAGCTGGCGCATGTGCGTGATCGACTCGGTCGTCTGTTCGACGAGCGCCGCCCCTGCGATCTCGCCGCTGATCTCGATCGGGTGCGCGGCGGCCCTGATCGCCGTTCCGTAGCCTTCGGCCTCACGCGCGCGCAGGCTCGGCTTGCCGGCGAGCGCGCGCCGCACTTCGGGCGCATCGAGGCGGCTCGCCTGCGCGAGCGGATCGACGAAGCGCGCGGGGCGCGAAGCACCCAGAAGCCGCCGGACGATGCGCGATATCACGCTCGCAGCCGGCGCGACCGGCGTCGCCTGGATGATGCCCGCGCGCCGCACCACCGATCCTTCGCGATCGACGAGCCAGATGCGGAGATTCGCACGCGACATGCCGTCGAGGATCGCGTCGATGTCCGCGCTCACCTCATAACCGCGCGGCGCCTGGGGCATGCGCTCTTCGGTCACGATCACCGCCGCGAGGGCGCCTGAAGGCTCGTCCACGTCGGCGACCGCGAAGGCGAGCTGCTCGAGCCCCGCCGCGGGGAGGCTAAGCTCGACGGTATAGCCGCGCTCGCGCTCCCGCCACACGCCTTCGATCGCGGGCGGCGCGCCTTGAAGAGCGGGCTGCGGCGACGCTACGACCGGCCCCGGTCCCGAGGCCCCGACGACGAAGCGCTGCAATGCGCCGCCCGCGGCCCGGTACGAGACCCGCACGTGATCGCAAAGCGATGGCTGGTCGAGGCAGTAGACGATGCGATCGTCGGTCACGTCGAAGAACGCGTATATGCGCTCGTCGCGCACCCCGGCCGCGTGGCTGAACGAAAGTGATTCCGGAGTCCACGTGCCGTTCACTTCGGCAAGACGCTCCCCGCCGTAGCCGCGGATCTGCGCGCCCTGCGCGATCCAGTCCTCGATGCTGCCGTCGAGAACGATCGGCGCGCGCAGAGGAGGGGCGAGATCGCGGGCCGGACGCGCCGTGCGGTGCGTCGTGTGCGAGCGCTCCTGCACCAGCGCCGCGACCGCGCGCGCGTTGTCGGCGAGCATGCGGGTCTGGCTTTCGGCGAGGAAGCGCTCCATCTCGGCCACGAACGCGTAACCGATCCACGGGATCAGGAGGAGCGTGCTCGAAGCGAGCAGGACTTTCGCCCGGATGCCCGGCGCGAAAGTCATGGCGCGCTGCGCGCGCTCGGCGGCAAAGGAACAGAGGGAAACCCAGGTTTCCCTCCGTAACCTCCCTTCCTACGGCCTGTCGCGCGCGTCATCGCCAGCGGTAACCCATGCCGTAGACCGCTTCGACCGCCTCGAACTTCGGGTCGATCGCCGCGAGCTTTTTCCGGATGCGCTTGATGTGCGAGGTGATCGTGCCTTCGTCGACCACCATGTTCGCGTCGCGCATGAGCTGCTCGCGCGTCTTCACGTGACCCGGCAGGCGCGAGAGCGAGTGGACGATCCAGAACTCGGTGACGGTGAGCTCGACCGGGACGTCCTTCCAGCGCGCGGTCATGCGCTTCAAATCGAGCGCGAGGTCGCCCCGCAGGAGCGCGTCTTCGGCGGCCGGGGCCGCGGTGAGCGCGTCGATGCGGCGGAACAGCGCCGCGATGCGCGCGAGGAGGTGGGGCAGGCTCACGTCCTTGGTGAGGTAGTCGTCGGCGCCGAGTCGCAGGCCCGACACCACGTCGAAGTCGCTGTCGCGCGCGGTGAGGAAAACGATCGGCACGGTTGCGGACAGGGTGCGCAGCCGCCGGCACAGCTCGAAGCCGCCGTCGACTTCGGTGCCGAGGCCGATGTCGATGATCGCGAGCTCCGGCACCCGCGTGGCGAACGTGGCTTCGGCGTCCTTGCGGTTCGCGTAAGCCGCGACTTCGTAGCCGTGGCGCGTCAGCGCGTCGCTGTAGTTCGCGCGGATACCGGGGTCGTCCTCGACGATGGCGATGCGTCTTCCCATGACGCGCGAATCTTAACCGATGGCCGCGGCGGCGGACCGGCGCGGAGGGCGTCCGCCATCTTCCCGCCACTATTCATCGGCGCTTTGCCCGCTTGCCCGCCGGGGAGCGCCGCAATCGGCGCTTTAAATGCATCTCAACGCGCCGCGAAGTCTCTCGGGCTCGAAGCCCGACGGTGCGTCACCGGATGTCATTGGAAAGGAGCAGCGTGACGAAGCAATCCCGGGCATCCCCGCGATCGCCACGTCGCCCTTAGGGGCTCCTCGCGATGACATTGGCCGGAACCTACGATGAAAAGGAAAGTGAGATGACGACGAGGCAAGGAACGATTGAAGTCGGCGGGAAAAAGATGCGCATGGCGGGCGACCTGCTGTGGTTCGCCGCCGCGAGCCTGGGCGCCGGGCTGATGGCGGCGCTCGCCGCAGCCGCGATCGTCATGCTGATCGCGCAGCCGGCGTACTCGA
>CAZULX010000564.1:0-2645 GCA_964621335.1 uncultured Streptomycetaceae bacterium | reverse complement strand
GGTACGGCCACAACGCCGTGGGCTTCTTCCCCACCGCCGGCTTCCTCGGGATGATGTATTACTTCATCCCCAAGCAGGCGAACCGCCCGATCTATTCGTATCGGCTGTCGGTGGTGCACTTCTGGGCGCTCATCTTCACCTACATGTGGGCGGGCCCGCACCACCTGCATTACACCGCGCTCCCCGACTGGGCGCAGTCGGTCGGCATGGTGTTCTCGCTGATCCTGCTCGCGCCTTCGTGGGGGGGCATGATCAACGGCGTGATGACGCTCTCGGGCGCATGGCACAAGCTGCGCACCGACCCCATCCTCAAGTTCCTCGTGGTGTCGCTCTCGTTCTACGGCATGGCGACTTTCGAGGGGCCGATGATGTCGATCAAGACCGTGAACGCGCTCTCGCACTACACCGACTGGACGATCGGCCACGTGCACGCCGGCGCGCTCGGCTGGGTCGGCTTCATCTCGATCGGCAGCATGTACTACCTCATTCCGCGCCTTTTCGGCCGCACCGAGATGCACAGCATGAAGCTCGTGACGCTGCACTTCTGGGTCGCGACGATCGGCATCGTGCTCTACATCTCGGCGATGTGGATCGCCGGGGTGATGCAGGGCCTCATGTGGCGCGCGGTCAACGCCGACGGGACGCTCACTTACAGCTTCGTCGAGTCGGTGAAAGCGACCTACCCCTATTACATGGTGCGCCTCCTGGGCGGCGTCCTCTACCTCTCGGGGATGGTGATGATGGCGTGGAACACGTGGAAGACGATCGCCGGACAGAAAGCGACGGAGGCGACGGTGCAGCCGACCAGGCCCGTGCTCGACATACAACTCACTCCGGTGAACGCACCGGTCACTGCAAAGGCCTGATCCAGTGAAAGCAGCCACTTCCAGACACGATCTGATCGAGCGCAACGTCGGGCTCCTGATCGCCCTGTGCATCGCCGTCGTCAGCGTCGGCGGCCTGGTCGAGATCGTCCCGCTCTTTTTCCAGAAGTCGACCACCGAGCCCATCGTGGGGCTGAAGCCGTACACCCCGATCCAGCTTGCGGGGCGCGACATCTACATCCGCGAAGGCTGCTCGAACTGCCACTCGCAGATGATCCGTCCTTTCCGCGCCGAGACCGAGCGCTACGGCCATTACTCGGTGGCGGGCGAGTTCGTCTACGACCGGCCTTTCCTGTGGGGCTCGAAGCGTACCGGCCCCGACTTGGCGCGCGTGGGGCTGCGCTATTCCGACGACTGGCACCGCATTCACCTCATGAACCCGCGCGACGTCGTGCCGGAATCGAACATGCCGGCCTACCCGTGGCTCGCGCGCACCAGGCTCGATCCAGCCGAAGCCGCGCCGAAGCTGCGCACCCTGCGCACGCTCGGCGTCCCGTACACCGACGCCGAGATCGCCGGCGCCGCGCAAACGCTCAAGGACAAGACCGAAATGGACGCCGTGATCGCGTACCTGCAAGGGCTGGGAATCGTCTTGAGAGACAAGAGGTAAACGATGGACGTCAACACGTTCCGCGCGCTGCTCACCGCCGCGTGCTTCCTCATCTTCCTGGGAATCGTCTTCTGGGCCTATGGCGGCGGCCGCCGCGAGCGCTTCGAAGACGCCTCGCGAGTGCCGCTGCAGGACGATTCCGACGACGCGACCGAAGACGCCGTTCGCCCGGGGAGCGCCCGATGAGCGATTTCGAGAGCAACGGCTGGGCGCTCTATGTGGCGATCATCACCGTCGTCAGCATCCTCGCGTGCGCCGTGCTGCTGAAGTCGATGTCGACCCAGCGCTCGAAAGCGGGCGAGAGAGAGGTCGAGACCACCGGCCACGTCTGGGACGGCGACCTGACCGAGTGGAACAACCCGCTGCCGGCATGGTGGATGTGGCTTTTCTACATCACGATCGCGTTCGGTCTGGTTTACCTCGCCCTCTACCCCGGCCTCGGCGCGTATCAGGGCTGGCTCGGCTGGAGCTCGACCGGGCAGTACGATGAGGAGCGTGCGCAGGCGGCGCAGACCTACAAGCCGATTTTCGACCGCTACGCGCGCCAGGACGTGAAGACGGTGGCCGCGGACCCCGAAGCGAGGCAGATCGGGCAGCGGCTTTTCCTGAACAACTGCGCGCAGTGCCACGGCTCGGACGCGGGCGGCTCGCGCGGCTTCCCGAGCCTGCGCGACCGCGACTGGCTCTACGGCGGCGAGCCCGAAGCGATCCGCACGAGCATCGCCGAAGGCCGCACCGGAACGATGCCGCCGATGGCGAAAGCCGTAGGCGACAGCGAAGACGTGAAAGACGTCGCGCATTACGTGTTGAGGCTCGCCGGGCGCACCAGCGACAACCTGCGCGCGCATCGCGGCAAGGCCAAATTCGACGCGAGCTGCGCGGCATGTCACCGCGCGAACGGCAAAGGCAACCAGCAACTGGGCGCGCCCAATCTCACCGACGACGTGTGGCTGCACGGCGGAACCGAGGCCGCGATCATCGAGACCATCAACAAAGGGCGCGGCGGCGCTATGCCCGCGCACAAGCACTTCCTCGACGCGGACAAGATTCATTTGCTCACCGCGTACGTGTTCGGCCTGTCGGCGCCGAAAGAAGTGACGAAGTGACGTAGCAACGATGACTCAGCCGGCGGTAAACCCCAACCTGACTTC